>WRCW01000085.1 GCA_009783755.1 Spirochaetaceae bacterium | reverse complement strand
CAGAGATGATTATGACATAGAGCTTCTATGTAAAATCATTACAGATTTTAGAAAACAGTACAATAATATAGATGTTTTTCTTGAACCTGGAGAAGCTATTGCGCTTAACACAGGAGTCTTTGTCGCCACTGTTGTAGATATAGTGCATAACGGAGATCATATTGCAATACTGGATGCTTCTGCATCAACACATATGCCAGATGTTCTTGAAATGCCTTATAGACCAATGATAATAGGATCAGGTTTACCTAAAGAAAAAAAATATACATATACTATTGGAGGGTGTTCCTGCTTGGCCGGAGATATAATCGGCAGCTATTCTTTTGATAAGGAACTAAAACCAGGCGACAAACTTGTATTTACAGATATGGCACACTATTCAATGGTAAAAACCACAACTTTTAATGGTGTCCCTCTTCCCTCTATTGTTACAGCAAGAACTAAATGTGGGGAATATAAAGTTATACGAAAATTCGGATATAATGATTTTAAAGAGAGGTTGTCATGATGAAACAATTTATGGGTTCGGAATTTTTTTCAGCATCCGAGAATTCGCTATTCCATATTATTCCTGCGCCTCTTGAAGAAAGTGTCTCTTATGGCAAGGGGACTGAAAATGGCCCTATTGCAATTATAGAAGCATCGCAGCAGCTTGAAAAATGGGATGGTTTTTCAATTCCCGGAGAGAGGGGGATATATACCAAATATTTAAACTTCCAGGGGAAAAAAAATGCCAATATTAGCACGGAGGAATTTCTTGGAGCAATAGAAAAAGAAGTTTTTGATTCTCTTTTGGGAAAGCATATACCAATAGTACTTGGAGGAGAGCATACTGTTTCCCTGGGCGCATTCAGGGCAATAAGCAACGACAAATCACCATACAAAGGGAAAACAGGAATAATACAAATTGATGCGCACGGAGATCTGCGGGATGAGTACGAGGGAAATAAATTAAGCCATGCGTGTGTTATGCGCCGCGCATATGATCTTGGGTATATATTTTTCCAGATTGGAGTAAGAAGCATCTCTCTTGAGGAAATTAATTTTCGCAAAAAAAATAAAATAAGTTATATAGATGCATATCAGGTAGTTACTGAAAATATCAACAAAATCAAATTGCCGGATGATTTTCCTGAAAATATTTATTTGACGATAGATGTTGATGGTTTTGATATTTCTGTTTTTCCTGCAACAGGAACTCCTGAGCCCGGCGGACTGGGCTGGTATCAGGTTTTATCTATTATAGAATCTGTTGCAGCGCAAAGAAGAATAATAGGTTTTGATGTTGTAGAACTAGCACCCTGTTCTATTCATGCTTCGGAATTTGCTGCTGCAAGACTTGTGTATAATATAATGGGGATAATAGAAAGAAAGTTATAATCGAATTGCTTATGGTTATCGCTGCACTCTGCCGCTGCCGCCTGATTTAAGAAGCCCCAACACTTCAGCTTCAGTAACAAGAGGGAGATCGCCTGGGACTGTGTGTTTTAAGCACGAAGCTGCAACTGCAAAATCAAGTGCTTCTTTATCGCTATCATATTTATTAAACCCATAAATCAACCCTGCTGCAAAAGCATCGCCGCTGCCTACCCTGTCAACAATATCGTTGATATCATAGTGTATTGATGCTAAATATTCTTTTCTATTATTTAGAACAGCAGACCATCCATTATTATCTGCAGAATTGCTCTGTCTTAATGTTATTGCTATTTTTTTCAAATCAGGATATTTGGAAAGAACTTTTTCTGTTATCTCTTTATAGGCATCTTCGCTAAACCCGGCATTATCAGTTGATATTTTAGTTTCTATTCCCAAAGATTTCTGGCAATCTTCTTCGTTACCTATTGCAATATCTACATATTTCATGACTTCGCTCATAACCTCCGGAGCTTTTTTGCCATATTTCCAAAGCTTACCTCTGTAGTTAAGGTCGCATGAGACTTGCACCCCTTTCTTTTTTGCAAAAGAAACAGCAGCAATAGTTACATTAGCAGCATTGGCAGATATTGCTGGAGTAATTCCAGATATGTGAAACCATGAAGCATCTTTAAATATTTTTTCCCAATCATATTGCTCTGCCTGGGTATCGGAAACAGCTGAGTGTTCCCTGTCATATATTACAACAGAAGATCTCTGGCATGCTCCTTGCTCAAGATAATATATTCCAAGCCTTTTGCCTGTTTTTAGAATCATTGAAGTATCGACACCATATCTCTTTAGTTCACCGATACAAGCCTGACCTATTGGATTATCAGGAACAGCTGTTACATAAGAAGAATTTATTCCAAGGCATGCAAGAGAAACCGCAACATTAGCTTCGCCGCCTCCAAATGTAGCTTCAAGCATAGGTGACTGTAAAAATCTTTCAAAACCAGGCGATTTTAGCCGCAGCATTATTTCTCCGAAAGTAACTACCTTCATATTATTACTCCTATTTTTTATTACTACTGCGTAATTGGGATATCACATCAACAGCTTCTTTTGAAAGCTTATATATTTCATCATAATTTTCATTTTCAATTAGCTCAGGGCTTACCATCCAGGTCCCTCCGCAAGCAATAACATTTTTACATTCAAGATATTTAATTATGTTACCTGAATTAATCCCTCCGGTAGGTATGAATTTTACATTATAAACAGGCTGCAATGCTTTCATCATTGCTATTCCTCCTGAAACTTCTGCAGGAAAAAATTTAAGAATTTTTAGCCCTTTGGAAAGAGCTATCTCAACCTGGGAAGGGCTGTTAACGCCAGGATATATCACTTTATTTAAGTAAAGAGCTTTTTCTACGATATCAGGGTTATAGCCAGGAGTAACAATAAAATCAGCGCCTGCCCCGATTGCTCTTTCAAGCTGGTCCTGCGTTAAAACAGTTCCTGCTCCAATAAGAATTCCATTCACATTTTTCTTTAAAAGTGAAATTCCTTTTTCAGCAGCATCTGATCTGAATGTAATTTCTGCTATTGGTATTCCTGCTTTTAAAAGCGCCTCTGCAAGAGGTACAGCTTTTTCTGCTTTGTCAATCTTGATCACAGGTATAATGCCTGTATTATAAAAAATTTCTTCTTGATTCATATTCTTTCCTGTTTATCGATATTTTATTTCAAACAATATTATAAATGTCGCTTTTTCTCAACTCCATCTCCTATAATAAATTATAAACTGCTAATCGGCAATCTTAAAATATTACAGAACTAAACTTGAAGAAAATTAAAAACAGTGCTAGCCTTTAACCAATAACACAAAAAAAACTTTAGGTTGAATCATGAGCAAAGAATATACAGAAGAGCTTTTAATTGATTTTGGTGAAGATGGAAAAAATCTATTACCTGTTGTTACCCAGGATGCAGAAACAAAAGAGGTGCTTATACTTTCCTTTGTAAATCTTCTTGCATTTGAGGAGACAGTAAGAAGCGGTTATGCGACTTACTGGAGCAGAAGCAGAAATGAGCTTTGGAAAAAAGGGATGACTTCCGGCGATATGCTCAAAATAGTTGAAATAAGAATAAATTGTGAGCAAAATTCTCTTCTTTTTTTGGTAAAACCTGAAGGAAAAGGGGCATGCCATGCTAAAAAGAAAAACAATCTGCCCCACAAAAGTTGTTATTACAGAAAAATAAATAACAACAAACTGGAATTTATAGAGGAATAACTATTATGGATAATAATCTTATTATTGGGATGCCTGCCGGATCACTGGCAAATTCAACAAGAGGCGGGAATCTTGTAAAATTTCTTGAAAACTCGGGATTTACAGCAAAAGGATATGAAGCAGGAGGGCCAACCTCTTTTTCAACAGTAAAATTTCTTTTTGGATGGGATGGAAGACCACAGGAATTTGGCACTCAACTTTCACTTAATGAACTTGATGTTGCTATTGCAGGAGATGACTGGATAGAGGAGAGAAAACTCGAACTAAAGATAGAATATAAAATCGATATTGATCTTAAAAAAATTCTCTCTTTAAAAAGAGGAAATGTCCGTCTTGTTGGTATTGTTGATGAAGTTACTAAAGAAAATAACACAGAAGATTTTTTAAAAAACTTTTTTAATAAAGATAAAAAAATAATTACTGTAGTTTCTGAGCTTCCGTATATGGCACTTAACTGGATAAAAAACAAAATGATATCTATTGGTCTTAAAGATCTTGCATCAACATGGTCTGTGCAGAAGTATAAAACTCCATCAAAGATAGAAAAAGGGATCCTGATATACGAAACATGGGGAAAGACAGAAGCAAAAATTAAAAACATGAGCGCAGATATAGGGCTTGAAATAACTCAATCAGGCAGCGCATTAAAAAACTATGGGCTTAAAGTGATAGACGAGGTATTTAGCTCTGAAGCAGGTATATGGGTCAATCAATCGGTTTTAAATAACAAAACAAAAAAAGAACTGCTTGAAATGCTTGTTATTAATCTTTATGGATCGATCAATGCTGAAAGCAAAGTCCTGCTTGTATTTAATATGCCATCAGATAAAAAAGAAGTTGCCGAAGCTTTTCTTTCAAAGCATAATCTTTATGCTGATGAGCCAACTATTATTCCTGGATCAAAATATGCGCAATACACAATTCAGGTAGAGACAGATAATATAGAAATGCCTTTGGCAAAAGTGAGATATGAGCTTGTTAAACTTGGGGCAAGAAATATAGAAACAATACCTATCTTATCTTCGATACCGGATATGAGATCTATTCTGAATTTTTAGGATGTACTGATCTAAATTATCAAACTCTTTTTTTTAATTGTTTCATAAAAATCATTTACTATGTTGCAATAGACAATATATGCATCGTATGGAGTTGCAAAGTAATTAAAATACTTATGAATAGCTCCATCCTGAAATCCTTTTGTAGACATATAGTAAAAATGGTCAGCTGTCTGGAGCTTTCTCCAGATGTGAGTTAAATCTTTATCTCCAAGTTTTTTTATATTTTTTTCAATTTTATAAATCAAATTAAGAGCTGATTTTTGCATTGAATTTTCTGTCCATGCTGAAAGGTCTCTTTCCTTATCTGCCCATGAAGTATTATCAGGCACATCTATTTCTCCTGCCTGTTTATGCTTTTGAGAAACTTCCTTTGGCATAATAAATTCCATATCTGTTTTATTAATAGCCATAGATACAAAATCCTCAAAAAATTTGAATATGCCTGTTTCAGCAGAATGATGTTCTCCGAATGTTTCACAATCCATAAATAAGTTAATAATTGATTTATCTGCATCTGCACCTGAAGAGATTGCATCAGAGAGCCAACTTATATATTTTTTTGCAGTTAATGGATATTTTTTCCTTTTTTTTTCAGAAAACCTGAATGCAATATCATCTGAAAACTTATAATTCCTTAGAAGAAGGTTTATATCAGATAACCCTTTTGGATGGTAAAGCTTTAATGGGAAGCCATGTTCATCCAAATTACTGCCAGATAACGCTTTTTTCCCGGATCTTACACCAGTTTTTTGCGACTTCACGGCAGGAGATGCAGAGAGAGCAGGATCAACTGATAATTGCTTTAAAATATTGTCAGAACCTTCTGCAAGAATATTTTTAAATCCCATATTTTTTGCTTCCAAAGCTATGGCATTGCTATAAATAAGTTCTGTATTTCTGAAAGTTACAGGATTTTCTCCAAAAAACTCTGTTATTGTTTTTTTATGTTTTTCTACTTGCTGTTGGAACTCTTCTGCTGAGAATAAAAATGCAAGCGAATGGTAATAGCTCTCTGCAATAAATTCTACACATCCGCTTTGATAAAGTTTTTTAAAAAGCTCCAGCACTTCGGGATTGAACTGCTTAAATTGCTCCAGCGCTGTTCCTGTAATAGAAAAACTTATTTTGAATTTACCTTTAAATTTTTCAACAAGATCAATCATTAACTTTGTCGCAGGAATATAACAATTTTTACTTACTTTATTGCAAATATCCCTGTTGAGAGAGCTATCTTCATATATGTGACTATTTCCTATTTCAAAAAAACTATACTCTCTTTTAAGTCTGAATGGCTGGTGAACCTGAAAATAAAAACATAACGAAGACATAATAATTATATTTTCAGGAGCTTACTGTAAATTTCCTCTATTCTTGCAGCAGAGTTTTTCCAGCTTATATTTTGCATATCCTCTTTACACTGATTGACTACTGTTTCTCTTAGTTCCACATCTTCAAGCAGTTTTATAATAATAGCTGCAAGCTCATCAGTATCACTGAAATTTACTTTAGGTGCATGCTTAAGTATTTCAGAAGCGCCAGACTGTTATGAAATTACTACAGGAATATCATATAAAAGAGCCTCAAAAGGAGATATTCCAAAAGGTTCTGAAACAGAAGGCATGACATATAGATCGCTTAATGCAAATATTTTTTCTACCATGGTGTCGTCTAAAAATCCTGTAAAATGAAACTTGTCTGCAATATCGTATTCAGCCATTTTGGAAACAATTTTGGGAAACATATCTCCGCTTCCAGCCATGACAAATCTTACATTATTCATTTTATTAATAATTTTTACTGCTGCATCAAGAAAATAGTTGGGCCCTTTTTGTTGTGTGATCCTGCCCAGAAAAAGTACTATTTTTTCATCAAAGCTCTTTCTGATCTGATACCTTGAAAATTGAGTATCCCTGTTTACAGCATTGTGAACTACTTCAATTTTATCAGGGTCTATTCCATACTTGCTTACTATCATATTTTTTGTATAAAAACTTACAGCAATTATTTTATCTGATTTATTAAATCCTTCTTTTTCAATACCAATAATATTTTTATTTGGACGCATTGATGAACGGTCATATTCAGTTGAGTGGACATGTACAACAAGGGGTTTTCCACTTGTCTCTTTTGCAGATATTGCGGCAGGATAGGTTATCCAATCATGTGCGTGGATAATATCAAAAGATTCTTCCCTTCCTAAAGCTTTTCCAATGTAGCTATATTTATTGACCTCATCAAAGAGATTCCTTCCATAGTTCCCCTCAAAATCAAGGATGCTACTCTCTTGTGTTGATTTTTTATATGTTAAGAGTTCTTCCGAAGTATAATATGGTGAAAAATCTCTGAAATTTCTGGATTGAAATTCTCTATTATATTGTTTGTTCTTTTTTTCAGAAAATTTTTTATAAAAAATTCTAAGATAACTTTCTGCAGGAGCATATTGATCTGCACAAATTACCCTTATTCTGCTATCTAAAATAGAATAGCCGCCTCTGCCGGTAGGTATAACAAATATCAGGTCAACATTATTTGCAGCAAGGCTATCAGCAATGCCTTTGCACGCTGTCCCAAGACCACCGCTTATAAAAGGCGGTAACTCCCATCCCAGCATTAAAACTTTCATTTATGCCTCCATATATATTATAAAGTATTTTTTCATTAAAGAAAAAGAAATATTAAAATTTCTTGCGAGAGGCAAGTATATAAAATGTCAAAATTATCTTCAATAAAAATATATAAAGATAATTATTTTTATTAAAAATAGCTTTTACAAGATTGGAAATACTTTCTTCTCACGGCTAAGAGAAAGATTGGGACATCTATTTGCCAATGGATGAACAACTTGAAGTAGTAAAGAGATCAATATCAAGAATGAGCGCTATTTTTACTATTTTTTACTGTTTTTTCCATGAAGATTATCAAGTCGCCGTATAAATTCTTTTATTATTGCATCATAAAGTTTATCGCCAAGGACTTTATCTTCAATTCCTGTTTCTATGCTTGGATTATCATTTATTTCTATAACTTGCGGTTTGCCATCAATTACTTTAATATCAACACCATATAATCCACGCCCTATCAATCCTGTTGCTTTACGGGCAACATCAATAACTTTTTTTGGAGTCTCAGAGATTGTAAGAGTATCTACAAGACCTGTTTCATCGTCTGTCCCTTTGCTTGCATAGTTATATATTTGCCAGTGTTCCCTTGCCATATGGTATCTGCAAACAAAAAGAGGCTGATCATTAAGCACACACACGCGCCAGTCAAATTCTGTTGGAATAAATGCCTGCACTAGAAGAAGCGCTGATTTTTTAAAAAGCCCGGAAAGAGCGCTTTCCAACTCTTGTTTTGTTTCATATTTAAAAACACCAAGAGAAAAAGAGCTATCCGGTATTTTAAGAACACAGGGAAATCCTATCTCTTTTTCAACTTTTTCAATATTATTCTGACTTATTATCAAAGTTGGTGGAGTTGGTATTTTATTTTTATGAAGAACTTCTGTAAGATATATTTTATTTGTACATCGCAAGATCGATATGGGGTCGTCAATAACAACAAGACCCGAGGACTCTGCTCTGCGTGCAAATCTATATGTATAGTGGTTTACAGCAGTGGCATCTCTTATAAAAAGAGCATCAAATCTGTCAAGCTGTGCAATATCGTTGTTTGTTATGATCTCAACCCCTACTCCATTT
>WRCW01000084.1 GCA_009783755.1 Spirochaetaceae bacterium | reverse complement strand
GTGTATTGTAAAGATTAAAAAAAGAAAAAATAAAATTAAATACTATACCTGAAGCTATGCCCATAAAAAATCTATAAATAAGAGATACGCTTAATTTAACTCCAACTTTTGTTGCAATACTACACTCTATTGGCAAAGAATGGGATGATAAAATAATTATTGCAAGTACAGTTATTTGAGCTTTTGTTATAGGTTCATCCGGGAATATGGAGATAAAAGCAATTACTGCTGCATATCCATTCGTGCAAATAGCTGCTGCCCATGCAAGGCCGTAACTGCCTGGAATACCTGCCAGAGACATTACAGGAGAAAGAAATTTCCCGATATATGCTATCAACCCAAATTCAGCAAGAATTTTCATTATAATGCTTATTGGTATCATTATTTTAAAAAGAGTTTTGCATATATAAAAGGTTGTTTTTGCTGTCTCTTTTAGTATTAAAAAAAGTCTATCCATAATTATTCTGCTATCAGCCTTATTTTTCTACTTCATTTTCAAGCAGTTTATATAAATCAGGCAAACGCTTTTTTAAATTTATTATTTTAAGATTTTCATCTGTCCAAGCATGAAAAGTTTCCCCTTCTGCTAAAAGTGCTCCATCGCTTTTCCTGTAGGCTTTATATTTTATCTCGATCCTTACAGGAGAGAATTTTTTTATTGAAGTTTTTATTAAAACAGTATCTCCATACTTTGCCCCTTCCCTAAAATCGCATTCCAGGCGGGCAAGCGGAAGCATTACCCCTTCTTTTTCTATACGTGCATATGGATAACCAGCTTTTTCCATATAATCGGTTCTTGCAGCTTCAAACCAAATAGGGTACACGGAGTGGTGGACTACTTTCATTTGATCAGTTTCTGCATATCTTACAATAATTTCTGTATCTGACTTCATTTTTATCGCACCTTCTAAAATAATTTTGTATATTTACTATATCTGTTATAATATAATTATTTAAGAAAATATACATAAAAAGGATATATAAGTGCATATTATTAAACTGTGGAGGCTAATATATAAATTAGTAATTGGAATATTTATTGTTTTAATTTCTTTTTTAGGAGCATCCCTTATATTTATTTTCCCTTTTAATAAATATAAAAGAAAAAGAGTTCTTGGTGGACTATATGGTTTTATATGCTTTCTTTTCTTAAAAGCTCTAAACATAAAAACCAATCTTATAAGTAATTGTAATTATTCTGAAAAGAAAACTTATTATATTATGAGTAATCATGTTTCGTTCATAGATATTATTATCATACTGGCAAAATTTAAAACAGTTTTTATTACTTCACTTGAAATGAAAAAGCGGTTTCTTTTAGGACAGATTTGTGTTATGTCTGGGTCTGTTTTTGTTGATAGAAGAAAAATTACAACACTAAAGGATGAGATACCGGAGATAACCGGAGCTTTAAAAAACAATGTAAATGTATGTCTTTTTCCTGAATCAACATGTGCAAATGGTATGGAGCTTCTCCCTTTTAAAGCAGCTCTTATGAGTGCGGTTTCCAATACACCTGCAGAAATCCTTCCGCTAAGTACAATGTATAGAAAAATAAACAGCAGATCATTTGCTCCGCAGGATTTTTCCGAAATTGGTTATTTTGGAGGGATGAGATTTGTTCCCCAGTTTATAAAGCTGTTAACGCTAAAGTCTCTTGAAGTGGATTTAGAAATACTTGACCCATTTGCTCCTGAAAATCTTGACCGAAAAGATATGCGCGATAAGGTTTATGATATAATAAGTAAAAGATATTATCGCTATATAGAGGATATTAAAAAGTTATGAAAATGTAGCTTTGTTGGATGTTGCATTTTTTATTTTATCTATGATCATTTCTATTTTTGTATCCGGAATAGAAACTTTTAATTTCACATCATTTAAAAACTCTTCTGAAATAATCTTTGTCTGCTGTTCAGATGTAATGATTTTTCTTACACTATCAAAGTTATCATAGCTTACTGTTATTGTTATTTCAGATTCATCTATAAGTTGTTTTGTTTCCAGATTTGCAAGAGCGCTCTTGGCTGCTTCTGTATATGCTTTTACCAGCCCGCCTGTCCCCAATTTTATTCCTCCAAAGTAGCGGATAACTGCGCATACTATATTTGTCAATCTGCTTCCTTTTAAAACCTGAAGAATAGGTTTACCTGCCGTACCTTTGGGTTCTCCATCATCGCTCATTCCCATTGTTTGGCTATTGGGTTTTCCGCATATAAATGCATATACAACATGAGTAGCTGTTTTATATTTGCTTTTTAAAGATAAAATTATCTCTTTTGCCTCTTTTTCTGTTTCTGAGTAAAAACAGTATCCTATAAATTTTGATTTTTTAATTTCAAGCTCTGAGTTAGATGTTTTTGCAGGTACTTTTATTTCTTCATCCATAAAAAAGATAATCTTGTCTGGCGCTTAGCTATTTTCTTCAAACATCCTTGTTACAATTTCAAATACATTATCTCTGTTTTTGCCAAAAATTATTTGTAAAAAATATTTTTCAATACATTCTTCACAAACAAAGTATTTGCCTGTTGGTGATGAATTTTTAATCTGTTCTATGATAGTTTTTTTAATTTCATCTGTGCTCTTATTTTCAAGCAAAAGGGGATGACTTTTTACTGCCTGTTCAATAACTTTTCTGCTATAGTTGTTTTCAGGTGTAAAGACTTCATCAATAGAAAGCATTGTACTATCTTCTTCTGTTATATGTGAAATGCATACATCGCAATATGCTTCTTTTATTTTAAATTTTTTCCATATACTATTTGCTTCATACAAGCGGTCAAGATAATCCCATGCGATAAGAAAAAATGCTGAATTGTTATTATCTTGTTCTTTTGCCCATTCAAGCACTGTTTGCCCATTTGGCATGCATGATTTTTTATCTGCATATTTACTTAATAGATATTCTGTCTCATTGATCCTGTCATTTATAAGAGCATTTGTAAGAGGTGTTAATCCATCATTATTTGATTTATTGATCATATCAGGATATTTTTCTATTAGTTCTTTTAATTTTTCAAATTCTCCGGAAGAAATCAGCGTTATTATATCATCCAAAATATCCATAAAAACTCCATATATATTTTCTTGCTTAATTATGCCATAGAAATAATATAACTATAATTTAAAATTTTATTAAGATTTTTTAAAGCCTTTCTGTAAATTTTCTGTGTGTAGGATTTAGTCCACGGTTTGAAAAAAAGAGAGATGCTTTATCTCTTACAATATTACAGGAAATCTCAAGGTGTTTGCAATTTTCACTTACTGCAATATCCCGTAGATACCATAAAAGCTCTTCTCCAAATCCTCGGTTTCTATATACAGGATCAATAAAAAGCTCCTGTATTTCAGCTACTTTTCCTGTATGATGAAGAAGAATTTGTATATGCATGCTTGCAAAGCCAATAATCTTGGAATTAAATTCTGCAATAATATAAAAGACTTCAGGGTTTTCAAGATTAGATAAAAAAACTCTATTAAAATCGTCAACATCAGGATTTTCTCCTTCCAATTGACATATTATTTTAAATACTGGATCAGCGTCATCTTTTCTGCATTTTCTGATGTTAATGAGTTTTTCCATAAGATGCCCTAAATATGTTGATATTTTATAATACTTATAACATTTCGTAAAGAAAAAAATATTTATAAATAAGTCACACCAATGCTGTTATAACTGCATTTTTTATATAAGAGCTTTTATTTCTTTAAGGAGTTTTAAAAGTTTAAACATTTAAATCTGTTTTACTCCTTCATAAATTCCAAATGTGCAAATGAAAGATTTTTCTTTTTAGCAAGATCATTGCAACGATCTATTGATTTTATTACATCATCGGGCATGTGGGCATCTGAACTGCAAATAACTTCAATTCCATAATCAGATGCTATTTCCCAGAAAGCATCAACAGGGTAGGGAGATCTAATCCCTTCATAGGTTTCAACTAATGGCCTTTGAAAACCATATCCATTAATTTCAAGAGGTATTTTAAATTTTTTGGCTGCTTCGCATATTTCTATACTTGCCTTAACAGCATCTTTATCCCATTTTAATGTAGAAAGAGCAAAAAGATCAGGATGGGCAATAAAATCAAAAATATCAGATTCTATCATTTTTATCAGAGCATCTGCATATTCCCTTATTTTTCCGCCGGCATCTTGGGAAAAAGCAAAAATCCATTCTCCCTTATAGCGAAAAAAATGCAAGCTGCCTATGAGATAATCATAATTTCTTTTATCGATAAATTCTTCAGTATAAAAGTTTTTATATTCTTCTGCCCAATCGCATTCCATGCTTTTTAATATCTTAAGATTTGGATAAGCTTTTCTTGCTGTTATAATTGACTGATCATAATCATCAAGATCATCCATATCCATTCTTGCCTCACTCCATCTTCTGTCTGGAAATGGTGAATGGTCTGTTATCCCTAATACTTTCAGATTTTTTTCGCTAGCTTTTGCAGCATAATCTATTACATCGCCTATTGCGTGTTTACATCTGTATGTATGGGTATGATAGTTTGCAGTTATTTCTTTAGTATTTGTGTCCATGTACTTTTAGCAAATTAAACTTCCCAATATTGCTTATAAGCATTACAGCCATTACACCTGCTTCAACAGGATCACTAATTACGAGATCGCATACTTTTGTAACACTGCCTGCCATGTTAAGCCCTATTACCGGTATACCAAATTCAGCTCTTAGGCTTTTTACAGCAGTAGTTATTTTTCCTCCCATAAGAGAGCCTGCAAGAACAAGAATTCCTACTCTGTGCAGTTTCCTTACAGCATCTATTGTGCTAGCTATTTCATTTTCTCCTACTACCGCAATCGTATCAACAGATATTGTTTCTCCCCTGATATTATGCCTGTCAGCCTCTGTAATTGCACCAGATGCAACACTTGAAACTTGCGCACCGCCACCAATAATAATTATTCTTTTTCCCCATGTTTTTTTATTGGTGGAAGTAGTCTCTATTGAAATTATCTCGGGGATTTCTTTAATAGATTTTAGTATTTCTTCTGGTTTGGTTTTATCGTCTACCTGCAGAATTATATGACATTTGCCGTCATATTCAGTCCATGACTGGAAAAATGAAATATCACTTCCCAGATTATAAATCTTGGTTGAAATTTCTGAAATCAGGCCGCACCTATCCATGCTTATAATTTCAAAAGCAAGAGAGGTGTTATCTTCATGAGAAGAATGTTGTTTAAACCATGTGTACCGTTCTTTTAGTTTTTTAGGAATACTCATATGTTAATAATTTTACTATTTCTTTTTTTTAGTCAATATGGTATACCGCTTTTTTATGCTTATAAAGGCACAGTGGCGTAAAGATATGGGAAATATCTCCTTTTGTGCAGGATTCTTTTGAGGATAAATGAAATTTAATTGACAATTATAAAAAGGATGTAATAAAGTTAAAATATTATGAGGAGACTGCTATCAAAGGCAAGAATAATATTGTTATTATTTACAGTTTTACTACTGCTTTTTTCTGCTAGCATATTCACTTCTTGCAATCCCTGGATGGATTGGATACTAAGAAGTGGCAGTGGCAGTGATAGCGAAAGTGAAAGCGAAATGCTTGATCTCAAAAAAGTATTCACCAGCATACAAGAAGCCATGGAGTGGCTTACCAGTGAACCAGGTGGTGGATCACCCGGCAATCCAGTGCCGTTGGCTATGAAAATACCTCTTGGTGCTATGCCAAGCAGTGAATGGGATAATTTTCTTATTGCTATTGCTGCAACAGGAAAGTATGTAAGCCTTGATCTTTCTGACTGCAGCATGAGCAACAATGAGTTTGATCCTTATAATGCTAATGACATAGGACAGAGCAATATTGTTTCACTCATATTGCCAAATCAGGCACAAAGCATAGCTCCATATAGCAGTAGCAACGCCACTTTCAGTTATTTTAACAATCTTAGCTATGTAAGTGGTAATAATATAGCAACTATAGGTTATTATGCATTCTGGAATCTTCCTTCACTTGGAACCGTGAGTTTTCCTAAGGCAACATACATAGATGAGGGAGCCTTTTGTGGATCCTCCTTAGTAAATGCGAATCTGCCAGCAGCAACATCTATCATGAATGATGTCTTTATTAATTGTACCAGCTTAACAAGTATAAACTTCCCTGAGTTAACATTCATTGGTGGAAATGCCTTTGAAGGATGTACTGCTTTGGTAAGTGCAAACCTCCCTAAAGTAAGTGAAATTTGGAACACAGCTTTTGCTGCTTGTACTGCCTTAACAAGCGTGTATATTCCTGCAATAACTGAAATTTGGCAAAATACCTTCGCGAGTACTGGAACCATGGACCTCACTATTACAATGGGAGCAATTCCGCCCTTGTTGTATTCAGATATATTCTTTGGGATTAGTTCTACCAAAAATGTTGTTGTAAAAATTCCTGACACTACTTTTGTCAAAGCTGCTTATGGATTCGATGACAACTATTCAGGCAACTATAATAATTCCAGTACTGGCAACTGGGGTGCAGATTTTAAGGATGCGAATAACAACATTATTCTAAATTACGAGACTTATTAGTATTAAGCCATACACCTTCCTGGCATATGTGCTGCGATAATCTGCGCATAGGCTGAATGACAAACCACAGGAGCAAAGAGTTGATGATTCTGCCACTAGCTTTGCAATAAGATGGGGTTATTGTGGTTCGTGGTAAAATTCCCTTGAATAAATCAGGAAAATCAGCCTAATATTTTTAATGGACTTTGAATACCTAAGAAGCTTTATAACTTCAGATAATAGTATTATTGACAAAATAGAGAAGGAAAGCGCAGGCAGGGATGATATCCAGCCCTATGTTGAGCCTGAAACAGGAAGATTTCTCTCTTTTATTATAAAGCTGATTAATGCAACAAATGTACTGGAGCTTGGTACAGGAATAGGTAATTCATCTATTTGGATTGGAGAAGCTCTAAAAGATAAAAAAGGGAAACTTATAACTATAGATAATCATCCAAGAACCAAACATGAGGCAGAAAAAAATATTTTGGACTCCGGGCTTAATAATATTATTACAATGGTTTTTGGTAATGCCGAAGATATTATTGAAGCCATGTGCAAAGAGGGCAAGTTACTGTTTGATGTAGTTTTTCAGGATTGTGGTAAATATCTCTATCCACTGCTTTATGAAAAAATTATTACTCTCGTAAGACCGGGAGGTTTAATAATTGCCGATGATACACTTTTTTATATTGATTCTACTGTAAGAAAAAATCTTGGAAAATATATGGATCAATATAATAAAATTGTTTTTGCAGATAAAAGGCTGTATTCAACCATAATTCCTGTGGGACATGGGCTTACGCTTAGTTTAAAGCTTTAATTATAACCTTTGGGATTGTAATAGAGACGTTGCCACCCACAAAGTAGGCAATTGAGTGACAGGGTAGTATTTTTTAAGTTTTCCTGATAGGATAATAGCATGGATATATTACTGGCAAAGCATCTGGGGTTTTGTATGGGGGTTAAAAAAGCAACAGAAGCTGTCTACAGTTTGATTGAAAATGGGAAAAAAGAGAAAATATCCACATTTGGTCCGCTTATCCATAACCGCCTTGTCCTTGATTATCTTGCAAAAAAAAGGGTTGGAGTAATCGACGATCCAAAAGATGCTGATGGTGTTGTTGTTATCCGTGCGCATGGAATACATCCAGAGATAAGAAAAGAACTTGAAAAAAAGGATATTGAGCTTATAGATGCAACATGTCCAAGAGTTCTTAATTCACAAAAGAAAGTAAGAGAAGCATCTGAAAAGGGTTTATCTGTGATAATCGTAGGGGATAAAGATCACGGAGAAGTGCAGGGAATTGCAGGTTATGCAAAAAATGTTTCCATTATTGAAAATATGGAACAAGCAAAAAAAATATCAATAACATTGCCTGCGTTGCTTATAAGTCAAACAACATTTGGCAAAGAAGAGTATGATTCTATTAGCGTTATTTTAAAAGAAAGATTCCCTGAAATTGAAGTTGCAGATTCAATATGCCCTGCTACTGGTGAAAGACAGAAAGCGCTTATTGACATGGCAGACAAAGTTGATGCAATTATAGTAATAGGTGGGAAAAACAGCGCAAATACTGTAAGACTTTATGAAACTGCTTTAAAATTGGGGAAAAAAGTGTGGCACATAGAAAGTGAAAATGAAATACCAGATGAAGTAAAAGATTTTTCTGTAATAGGAATTACCGCAGGAGCTTCTACTCCTGATTGGGTAATTAAAAAAGTTGCCGATAATTTAATAAAATATTAAAGAATAAAAATTATGTATGAATTAATTGAAAAAATAATAAAAGTAATTGTAGTAAAACGTGATAATCCTGTAATAAATTGCACATTTTTTAAAGATCAGCTTGCTTCTTACTTTGAATCAAATAAAGATCAGCTCGAAGCAAAAAATGTTGAAGAATTTAGAAATTT
>WRCW01000083.1 GCA_009783755.1 Spirochaetaceae bacterium | reverse complement strand
TATTATTATAAGAGTAAATAATATGAAACTTGCAGTTAAAATAGACAAAGTATCTAAAGTAACTAATATTGATAAAAAGAAAATACAGCAGCCTCCTCAACTGAACAGGGGAATAGGCAGTGAATATATACAGGGTGTTACTTCTTTAGATGATCAATATATCATTATTTTGGATATAGAACGACTTTTTGCTCTTAAAGAATTAAAACAACTCGAAGTATTAAAGAAGTAAAATGATCACTCCTGTTTTCAAGCCATATATAAATAGAAAAGATATGGACAATGTTTTAAGTTGTCTTGTCAATGAAAAACTTGAGAATAACCAAATATCAAAAGAACTTTGCAGTGATATCTGTAAAACTATTGGAGCAGATGAAGGCTTCCTGTTTAAAGAATACAGGCGTGCTATTGAAATCGTACTCCGATCTATAGAAGCGGAAAACAGAAAAAATGTAATTCTCTCTCCCCTTTTACCTTTATATTATAAACTTGCAATAGAAAAAGCAGGTTTAAACCCATTATATGTTGATGTCTCTCCGGAAACTGCAGCTATTTCATTTGATAAACTCAATGATGTTGTTCTTGGCAATGAAGGATCTATCCATTCAATAATTGTTGATTCCCCATTAGGAAATATGCCTGAAATTTCAAAAATAGCAGAATTGGGAATTACTCTTATCGAAGATATTTCAAATTCATTTGGCTCTTCTGCAGAAGAAAAAAAGAGCGGATCTTTTGGCGACTATATTATTATGAATATGGATCCAGATAAAATAATAACAGCAGGGTCTGGTACATTTGTTGCTGTAAAAAGCAAAAAAAATAAAGATTTCTTAAAAAACATTGTTTTAGAATATGATAAAGATATATTTTTACCTGATCTAAATGCAGCGCTTGCAACAAATCAGGTGAATAATCTTGAAAAAATAATAAAAGCAAGAAATGAGATTGCAGCTATTTATTCCCAGGCTGTTATGAAAACAAAAAATAAAACTTTCATGCAGTTAAATAATTCTTTTTTTACAGCTTTTCCTGTTATCGCAGAAAACAGTACAAAAGAGATAAAAAAATATGCTCTTAAAAAGGGTGTTGAAGTTTTGGATGCATTTTCAGACTCAATTATCAATAAATTCAATATTGGAGAATGTCCTGAGGCAAAAAAATTAAATATGAGATGTATAATTTTTCCTCTTTATCCAAACATTGGTAAAAATAATGCTGAAAAAATAGTGAAAATAATTTCAACACTTCCTTAATTAAACAGTAGGTGAATTACTGAATGAGTAAAGATACAAGGTCGGGTAACGGCGTAATACTAATAATTTATAATCCCGAAAAAAAAGGTACTGTAGAACTTTCATCTGAAATTCATGATTATCTTGAAACCAGAAATATTGATAATGATGTTTGCAACAGTAAAAGCATACCTGAAAAATATTTAGGCAAAAAACACAAACTTATAATTACTCTTGGAGGAGATGGTACAGTTTTATATTGTTCAAGACTATTTTCCCCATTTGATATACCAATACTTGCAATAAACTTTGGCGAAATAGGTTTTATAACAGAGATTGAAAAAAATAACTGGAAAACCAGCCTTGAATCTTTTATAAATAATACCTGTATGCTTAAAAAGCATATTCTCTTAAAAGTATCTGTTTTCCGTGACAATAAAAAAGAATATGAAGCAAATTGTCTTAATGATTCTGTAATAACAGCAAGCGGGGCAGCAAAAATTATCAATTTGGATGTTCATGTAGATAATTTATATCTTGGCAGATATAAAGCAGATGGCATAATAATATCAACACCTACAGGTTCAACTGCTTATTCAGCAGCCGCAGGAGGTCCATTGCTTTATCCGGAGATGGATGCTTTTTTACTGACTCCTATTTACCCATATTCACTTTCAAATCGCGCAATTGTTCTGCCTGTTGATAAGAAGATAAAAATTATTATAGAGAAAGAACAACGTGTAGGTATTATCTTAACATCAGATGGTCAGGAGATTTTTAACCTTAAAGAAAATGATTCTGTAGTTATTGAAAAATCTTCTTATATTACACACATTATCAAAGCTGAAAAAGATGTTTTTTTCAGTAAAGTGAAAACCAAGCTTAACTGGTCGGGAGGGCCAAATAATGCTTGAAGAATTATATATAAATAATATTGCTTTAATAGATAATCTAAAAATAGATTTTAAACCTGGTTTTAATATTCTCACAGGAGAATCAGGTTCAGGCAAATCTCTTATTGCAGGCGCTATCTCTTTGCTTAAAGGAAATAAAGGCGAGAACAGCATCATACGTACAGGAGCAGATTCTGCCGAAGTATCAGGCATTTTCACAATAAATAACGATCCTGAACTTGCCAAATGGCTTGACTCAAAAGGGATAACACCAGAAGAAAATACTCTCATTATAAGAAGAACTTTAAAATCAAATCACAGAGGTGCTATTACTGTACAATCTCTTCCTGTGGCAAGAAATGAACTTGTAGAACTTTCATCTTTTCTCTTTGATATACATGGGCAACAGGAACAACACACTCTTATCAGCGAGGATAGACAGCGAATGCTTCTTGATAACTACTCAGGCATAAGTGATGATGTTGTGATGTTTGCTTCATTATTTGATGAGTTGTCAAAATTAAAAAAGAAACTTTCTGAACATGAACTTTCAGAAAAAGAAAGATTAAGAGAAATTGATATTTTAAAATTTGTTATAACTGAAATTTCAGAAGCAAAACTTATTACAGGTGAAGATGAGAAAATAGAGAAAGAACATAAGATGCTTCTGGAGCATGAAAAACTTTTTAAATTTGTAGAAGAAGCGCATGAACAACTTTCCGGGAGCAATGCAGGTCTTTTATCAAAACTAAAAATAGCTCTTAATTCTCTTACTTCTGCAGCACTAATAGATGAAAATTTAAATAGTTTTCTGGACAGAATGTCAAATTCTTTTTTTGATCTTGAAGATATTTCTGAATCACTCAGAGATTACATATTTAAAGATAGTTATAGTCCTGAAAAACTTCAATCATACGAAGAAAGACTTTCTGTTATTTATAAGCTTAAGAAAAAATATGGGCCAACTCTTAATGATGTATTAAAATATCTTGAAAACTCATCTGAGAGGCTTTTGGAATTGGAAAATTTCGATGCAAACAGGGAAGAGTTAAAAAAAGATATAAAGAAAAATGAAGAAGAAGTTATTAAAAAAGCTAATGCGCTCTCGGAAAAAAGAATAAAAAATGGCGCTATGCTTGAAAAACAGATCGAAGAAGTTCTTAAATCCCTTGGAATGCCTAATGTCAAATTCAAGATTTTAATAAATCCAAGAAAAAATGAATCAGGAAAACCTGTTTGTACCTCTTATGGGTTTGATAAAATAGAATTTTTAATATCTCCCAATACCGGAGAACCACTTAAACCAATTGATCAAATTGCTTCGGGAGGCGAGCTTTCAAGAATAATGCTTGCTGTAAAAAGTGTGCTTTCTGCCAATGATCCTGTTGATTCCATGCTTTTTGATGAGATTGACTCAGGTATTGGAGGCGAAATTGCTGTATCTATTGGTTATCATTTGCAAAAACTTTCAAGAACAAAACAAATAATTTGTATTACACATCTTGCTTCCATAGCGGTTAATGCCGATAATCATATAAGAGTAAGAAAAATCATAGAAAACCAGAGAACTTTTACCAGAGCAGATATAGTTGAAAATAACTTAAGGGTAACTGAAATCGCCCGTATGTTGTCAGGTGATCAGGAAGGCGATGTTTCGCTCGAACATGCAAGAGTAATGCTTGAAAGCAAAAAGTCTTAAGAGAGGGAAGAATGGCGAAGATAACTCAGCAGGCAAGAAAAAATTATACAGATTATATTAACAAGTATAAAACAATAATTGATGAAATTGTAGCCAAAGAGAATAAATTTAATTTAGATATTAAAGCAAACAATTTGGAAAATGCGGAATATGCTAAAATTGAAATAGCAGATGCTGTTTTAAATCTTAGTTCCTATTTTATTTTATTAAATACTCTCTCTACAACTTTGCTTGGGGTAAAAAATGAGAATTATCTGAATGAAGCAAGAAAAGCTATATACAGGGCAATGATCCTTATAGAAGGTGTTGTTACAAACACCATTGATATCCCGTTTTCAGAGCTGTCCGAACATCTTGAAAAAATAAGTGAGTTTTCAGATGTAAAAAGATTTGATTTTTCAAAAAAACTTGCTTTTACAATAGATACTATTAAAGAAGCATTTGGCGAAAACTCAAAATGGAAATGGTCATTTGTTGAGCTTGAAGGAAGATCTGCCACAATAATAAAAAATTTAATAAATTATAGAACTTTGATTTCAGGAATGGATCCTACATCTTCCACTTATGAAGTCAGAATGAATCATTTGATTATGGTTAAAAAAATACTTATGACTGCAGCAACCAGATACAGGGAAAAATATGAACTTAATACCTTCCGTATAGATGATTTTAAGCTTGCCTTAAATTATCTTTCTGCATTAAGAAGGCTTCATATATATCTTGGTGAAACTAACGAAGCTGAAACTGTAAAGAAAAATCTTGAAATCTGGAAAGCAAAAATGGAAAAGGATTCAAGCAAAAGCGTTTGATTTTATAACTGTTTAAGCTTTTTTTTCCTTAAAATATTTGCTGTTAGAGATTTTAACTTTAAAATATCTATTTAAGCTATTCTTTTTTAAGATCGTGTAATGAATCAAAGGGATAAAGATCTTTTATTAAAAGCATTTTAAATATTTTATCTTTTCCTGAGAAAAAAACCAAAACATTTCCATCACAAAATTCTGTAATGACTTGCCTGCATGCGCCGCATGGCGGAAGCGGATATTCAGAATCAGGGGAATATATTGCAATAGCTGTAAAATCTTTTTTCCCATCTCCTATTGCATTAAAAATTGCAGATCTTTCAGCACAATTTGTAAGTCCATAAGATCTATTCTCAACATTGCACCCACTGTAGATTGAGCCATCTTTGCATTGTATTGAAGCTCCTACATGAAAATTAGAATAAGGAGCATAAGAGGAATTTGAAGCTTTGATTGCTGATTCCTTAAGTTTTATATAGTCCATTTTTTAATCCTTAATTGACACCTGTAAATCGATTATATACAATTAAAACAGAAGTTGTCCATAAACACATAACTCCAACAAGTGGAGTTCGATTCCCCTGGGGGCAATCGAATGGATAAGTATTTTGCTGGAATTGAAGCAAGAAATTTGTTTCCTGAATGTAAGTACATGGACAGTTGAGAAAATTAAAAGTAATTATGAAAAAAAGAAGAAAAATTAGTCTATTGGTTTTATTGTTTTTTTATATACTGATGGCCCCTGAAAAAGAGAATTATGCTTTAAAAATAGTTCCGGCATGGTCATCTGATCTTAAAATAGAAAATAATATCGATAAAAATACTTTGATTCCATTTAGACTTAAAAAAGAATTTGGGTATATATCTTCATCAGGCAATATCTCTTATATCAATGAGATATTTTACAATGTAACGCAAAACAATAATCACTTTATAAATTACTCAGCAATTACAGACAACCTCATAATAAATAATAATGATGGAAGTTTTGTGACAAATTTAAAAACAGATGGATTTCCATTTTTTATTGATGAAAGATTATTCATTATTTCTGCTAACAGCAAAAGAATTTCAGAATGGAATATAGATGGCAGAAATCTTTTTATATTTGAAAATGAGGCAGAGATAATATCATGTGACGCTAATAAAGATACTCTTATTATTGGAACTATCGATGGGAGTGTTACTATTGCTGATAAAGAGAAAAAAGCAGAAAAACTTTTAAAACCTGAGTTAAGCAGAATTAATGCTATCTATGGAATTGCTGTTTCAGATGATTCTGATTATATAGCAATGATAACAGGTATTGACCCTCAATATATGATTATAATGAAAAAGAAAAATAATCAGTATAACAGATTTTATACGTATCAATTTGCAGACAACTTAAGACATTCGAGATTTATTTCTTTTTTCAATAATGACAGATACCTCTGCTTTGAAAGCAGCAAAACATTTTACTGCTTAGATTTTCTCTCAAAAAAACTCAATAAAATAGAACTTCCTGCAACTATTACAAATATACATTATATTAACTCTTTAAACTTTTTTGCTGTTACAACTAAAATGGATGGAGGAAAATCTGATTTTGTTTTGATTGATCCGGCTTGCAGAAAGTTTTATTCAAATACAATATTTTCAGATTTTAGCTATATTGGAAATAGCGTAAATAGAATATTATTTGGCTCAGATCAAACTATTTATGCTGTTGATTGTATTAAGGAATAGGGAATAAGAGGTATATGAAAAATATTTTTCTGATCTGCTTCTTTTTAAATTCAGTTTTATTATTTTCGCTGCAATGGCCTGTTGAAAATCCTGTTGTTAAAGCTAATTTCGGAGAAAAAGCAGGAAGTTACTACAATACAGGAATTGATATCCTAAGTGAAAAACCAGATGTTTTTGCAGTTGATAAAGGCGAGATCGTTTATTATCAGGAAGAAAATAATCACTTTTCAGCATTGCCTTCAGGGCTTGGGAATTTTATTGTTATTGAGCATGACAGGCTTCTAAGAACAACTTATGGTCATCTTGATGATAACTCTATAGCTAAAGAAAAAATCAAAGTAGCTGCAGGAGAAGTAATAGGCAAAATTGGAGATAGCGGCTCAAGTAATGGTCGTTATCTTCATTTTGAACTTGTTGACAGGGAATTCAGCGAACTTATAAATCCTCTTATATTGCTCCCAGCTATTGCTGATAAAAATAAACCTATTATTAAAGAGGTATTTATAAAAAACAGTGGAGCGACACAGTATAAAACATTGCAAAACAACGAAGAAATAAAAGCAGGAAAATATGATTTAAGCGCTGTTATATATGATTTTGGCGAAAAAATAAATTATTTCTATCAGATAGCTCCATATAGTATTAAAGTGTATATAAATGGAGAAGAGTTTTTATCTATTCTATATAACTCAATAAAAAAAAGTGGCAATCATCTGGTATTAAGCAGCAACAATAGAAATGTTAAAGATTATTATATAGATAACGAAAATTGGCAAATATATTTAGGTCAAATTGATTTTAAGCCAGGCCTTACAAGAATAGAAATATCTGTAAGCGATTTTAAAGGCAATGAATTTATTAAGGAATTCAAAATTATATCTTTAAGGTAAAGAACTCTTTTGAAAACTTACTCAAAAATACCCGGAAATGAAGAACTAAAGGATATCTGTTGCCCTATTTGCAACAGCGAAAAAGAAAAACATTCTCTGTTATATAAATATGACACTTATAGTTTTAAAAAATGTCGGATTTGCAATCTTGTTATGCAAAATCCACAACCTGTTTTTAAAGATATTTCAAACAGATATGATAAAGAGTATTTTGATTATGAAATAAAAAATGAAGAAGCTTTTCTCTCATTAATGCTTATGGCTCTTTCTGATATTGGTTTTGATTCTCTTGATTTTTCAGATTTACCAAAAAAAATACTTGATATTGGCTGCGCTACAGGAAAATTCCTTTATGAATTTAAAAATAAAAAATGGGATGTAGCAGGAATAGAAATATGCAAAGAAGCAGCAGAATATGGAAATAACCATAGAGCTGTAAATATTTATAATTGTACTCTTGATAAAGCTTTTTTTCCGGAAAAAAGCTTTTCTGTTGTCCATGCTTCCCATTTAATAGAACATTTAAATAATCCTGTCTCTTTTCTTCAAGAGGTATACAGAATATTGCATGATAAAGGATTTTTTATTGTTGTTACCCCAAATATTGATAGCTTTCAGAATTATGTTTTCAAATCAGGCTGGAGATCTGCAATCGCTGACCACTTATTTTTATATTCACTAAAAACACTTGAAAGAATTTGCAATAATAGTGGTTTTATTCTTGTAAAAAAAGGGACATGGGGAGGAATTCCTGCAGGTAAAGCCCCTGCTATTATAAAAAAAATATTTGATAATTTAGCAAAAAAGAGCGGATATGGCGATGTAATGGTTATGCTTTTTAGAAAAAAATATTGATTTGGAGCACTGTTGTTCCAGATAAAGCTATTAAATAAAAATTATTTTAGTAATAAGATTTATTATATGCTTCGTTATTTTAAATATGGTTATTAAATAAAATATATTTAATAACGAGCTTTGGGATTGACACTGGAAAACCATTTTTATAGGATGTTTTAAATTAGGGGTGGGGATGACACGAGACAGACTCAAATCATTATCTTATTCTTCACTAAAAGAGATCGCAAGAAGAGAAGGGATTGCAAACTATCAAAACCTTCCTATTGGCAAACTTATAGAATCTGTTATTGAAGCTCTTGAAGAAAATAGAAATGAAAGAATCGTACTAGATAATATTATAATAAGAGGTGAAGAAAAAAAAT
>WRCW01000082.1 GCA_009783755.1 Spirochaetaceae bacterium | reverse complement strand
GGGAAAAAATACAAACAGGAATGGTATTACATAAATAAATGGCGCCATTCCAACTGCTGTAAAACTTACTCTAAGAGCTTTTTCCCCTGCTATTCCTCCAGCTACAAAGCATGCAAGACAAACTGGTGGAGTTATTGCAGAAAGTATTGCGCAATAAAAAACAAACAAGTGAGCTCCAAGTAGTGGTGCTCCCAATGCTGTTAATGATGGAACTCCCAATGTAGCAAGAACAATATAAGCTGCCAATGTCGGAAGCCCAAGCCCTATCAATATACACATCATTGCAGTAAACAATAACCCAATAAAAAGATTTCCATTGGCTACTGCAGTAATACCATAAGCCAGTTTTTCTCCAAGTCCGGTAAAAGTCATAGACCCCACAATAAATCCGCAGCATACACAGGCAGTGGTTATAGGGATCATGATCTTGCCAGTTAATGCAAGGGCTTTAAAAACCATTTTAATGCCTATATGTATATTTTTTCTGAAAAAGAATCCACAAACAATCAGGGTGATAATCGACCATATTATTGAAAATTGAGGGCTGTAATTCGTTGCAAGTAATATAATAAGTACTGTAATTGGAATTATAAGAGGAAGAACATCTATTGTTGATCTTTTTAATGACGGTAATTCGGATTTAGCGAGACCTTTAATACCTGATTTTCGAGCTAATATTTCTACAACAATAAACATTCCAACAAAATAAAATAAAGATGGTAAAAATACAGCTTTGCAAATATTCCAATAGGAATTTCCGGTATATTCCGCAATTACAAACGCTGCTGCTCCCATTATAGGCGGACTAAATTGCCCTATAGTAGAAGCGGTTGCTTCAATTGCTGCTGCTACACGTTTTTTAAATCCCATTGAAACCATTAGTGGTATTGTTACCCCTCCTGTAGTTGCAACATTGCCGCTTGCGCTCCCTGAAACCATTGAAACTATGGCAGTTGAAACAACACATACTTTCGCTGGACCGCCTATTTTATCTCCTGCAACTGCTTTTGAAAAATTCATAAAAAGAGATGTTGCGTTTGAGATCCGTAAAAAACCGGCAAACATCATAAAAAATACTATTTGAGTTGCTGCAATAGCGGCTATACTGCCCATCATTCCTTCTGAACCGATAACAAGGTGTGAAACCAGATCATATGCATCAGCGCCGGCATGGGCAAAAAATCTTGGCATCCATGGTCCTACAAAACAGTATGCTATGGCACAAGCAGAAATTATTCCCATAGCTTTTCCCAAGGCCCTTCTTGTTGCTTCAATTGATATCAGAATAATTATAGCAGAAAAAATTACTTCAAATGTTTTAGGGGTGGGATTTATATACAACATAGATACCCACCTTTGATTTGCCCACATAGAAAATACTATTACAAATAGTATAATAAAAATATTAATTATTGTTTCAATCTTTTTGTTTTTAATAAAACCGGAAGGATATAACATAAATATAATAATAAACATAAACATTAGATGAGCAGGCCTTTGTATTTCCTGCTGGAATGGAGTAAAGAGTATTTCATAAACAGGCATACCTGCTACAAAAACACCGCATAAAAATATTATCGTTTTTATAACTTTTTTGTTAAAAAACGAAGTTACTCCTCTTATATCATTGTCATCATATATATTGACTGTGCCTTCCTCTAATTTTCGAATTTCTTCTTCTGACAATTTCTTATCTGACATTATACTACTCCCCCGGTTTTTTATCTGATTACTTCATGACCCCAATTTCTTTAAAATATTTTTCAGCGCCAGGATGAATAGGTATTGGAATTCCTGCCATAGGATTTGTTCTGTTGGTATGTGGCATATTATTGGGAAGAGCTTGCATTAAGTAATCGTAGTTTTCCCACCATACTTTTGTAAAAAGATATGCCTGATCATCGGGCAGAGAAGCCAAACAACCTGCAACATATGGTCCTACTAACTGCAATTCTTCTGTAACTCCAAATTCTTTTCCAAACATCTCCAGATAATAGAATGGATATTTATTCAACCATGTTTGCATATGTTTTGGATCGCCGGTAATAAATTTTATTTTTCTTGCTGTTGACATTTCTTTAACCTGAGAATGGCCATGTCCAAATGCATATACCATAAAATCCAGTTTTTCATCAATAAACATTCTTACTGCATCTGTTTTCTGAATTCTGAGAATTTTTGCAGTTTGCGGTGTTATGCCATGCATAGCTAATAGTTCCATAAAAGTTTCACCAGTTGGGTCTCCCTCAACAAGAGTTGCAACAGTTTTGCCTTTTAACCCATAAAGATCTTTAACACCGAGTTTTTCATGCACTATCATATTATAAACACCTGGCCATATTCCAAATAAAGCTCTTACCGGAATTGGTTTTCCCCAGTCGCCTTCACCATTAAGAGCGCGATGCGCAATAGGGGTCTCAAAATATCCAAGTTGAGCTTTTCCTTCCATCATTCTTGTAATATTTTCAACGGTAATCCCGGGAGAAGCAACATTTGTAGCAATATATTTTGTATTATCTGTTATCAATTTTGCCCATGCAGCGCACCCTGCATACCATGTTCCTCCAACTTGTGAGCCTTTAATTGTAATAAATTCTTTTTTCTCTTCTTTACTACCTGTTGCAAACAGAGAACCGGCAATAAAAAGAAGAATCATTATTACCAACACACCTTTTTTCATTAATTCCCTCCTATGAAATTTTTAATAGAATAATTATAAACCCACATTGATTATTTTAGCATTAATTAAATTGCTTAAAAATAGTAATTTTTTGTTGTTTTTCTAGATTTTTAAAAAGCTAGACAAAGGATATATTATAATCCAATCTATATTTATTGTAAATAAGGAGGAATTTTATGGTAGATATGGACATCATCACTGGCTTCTTGGGTGCTGGCAAAACCTCACTTATCAACAAACTTTTAGCAGAAGCTTATATTGGAGAAAAGCCTGTTTTAATTGAAAATGAATTCGGCGAAGTAAGCATAGATGACAGTCTTATAGAAGATAAGGAAGTGCAAGTACATACACTTTCCTCCGGTTGTATTTGTTGCACACTTAAAGGTGACTTTGTTCAAGGCATAACTAAAATAATGGAACAGTATGCTCCCTTGCGTATTATCATAGAGCCTACAGGTCTTGCAGACCCTTCAGATGTTTTATCAGCATGCGAGGAAGCAGGAAAATTGGTTCCTGTGCAGGTTAACGCTTTTATCACTGTAGTTAATGCAAAAAATTTTATGCGTATTCTCAATCTGGGCATTGAACTTTTTATAAAGCAAATTTCCAAGGCGAATTTTTTGGTACTTAATCGTACAACACTGCTCAACCCGGATGAGGTAACGGAAATAATAGGTGAAATCAGGCGTTTAAATCCTAACTGTATAATAGTGGATCATGACAAACAGCATATGGATGCAATGTCCATCCTTACACTTGCAGAAGATGCAACAAAAGTGTGTCCCATTTGTTTAAACCGCAATTGTGAAAATAACCATCACCATAATCATCTCCATGATCTTCACCATGATCACGCGCATGAGATTGAAGGTCTGGAAAATATTAGTTCTTTGTCCTTTTTCCCAAAAAGATCATTTGAAGCAAAGGAAATGACCGGGTTATTTAAAATCTTTTCAGAAGGTTGTAGTGGACAAATATTACGCGCAAAAGGCTTTTTAAAAAAACCAGAGGGAGGATATACTCACCTGGAATATGTCTATGGAGAGGGTGAACTTCTTGACACTGCCTACACCGGCTTACCAAAGATTATAGTGATTGGTGTTGGATTGGATAAAACCTCTTTGACCAGGCTATTGGAAGATATTTAGATCAGAATTGGGCTCATATACTGTAAAAAAAAAGGGCTGGATCGATTAATTCCACCAGCCCTAAAAACTTTCGCATCCATCACACCAACCAATAGCTTAAATTGCTTTCTGGCAAACTATTGTCTTGATGCCTCAACTGCTTCCACAATTGCCCTAAGGTTATCGTTTTTAACTCTGAGCGGTATAGCACACTCCGGTGATATAATAGGAACGCCTGCTTTTACGAGGTCCGAGGTTTGTTTCTTTACATCTTCTCTGGTTCCATTCAGGAGGACTTCAACATTAGTAACGCAGCCGCAAAGGAGGATATTACCAGCAGTTAGCTTTAATGATTCAGCTACGTCGTTCTTCGAATCAAAGTGAAATCCATCAAAGCCTGTCTGAGCGAACAAGGGCATCCTGTCCAATGTTTTGCCGCATGTGTGCAGAATGATCGGGATCCTCTTGGGTGCGTTCGCATGGAACTCTTTCAACACTGTCTTGTGGAGCGGGAAGAGCAATTCTTCATAAGTTTTAGCACTCACCAGATCTCCGGTTGCATGGTCATTCCAGTTGAGTATATCGATCCCAGCCTCGATCTGCGCTGCTCCAAACTTAATTGCCAATATACTGAATTTCTCCAGAAAACGCTTGATTTTATCAGGATCATCGATAGTTCCAATAAGGAGGTTTTCGACACCAATCAGAACCATGGTTGCAGACCATGGACCTATTACCTTGCCACAGATTGCTACCTCGTCACCATATTTCTTCCTGAGGAGCCTGATTGCATCGAGGACCGCTTTTACCGGAGGCCGGTCGAGAAAGTCTTCAGGATAAGTGAATTCGTCAGGGTCTGAATAAAGAGGTTCTGTTATTGCAGGCATTGTATCTATCTGCCCTAAATTCACTTTGCCGCCCAGAGCCTGTGAATCCTGCTGCATCCCGAAATAAGGCATAACATTATCAAATCCCAATAAGTCGTGTGCTGTTGCGGCAAGTGCTGCCATCTTCTCAGCATCGTTATGGGTTTCTGGCAGCTTTACCCCAACTATATTTTGACTCTCCACTGTCATTACCGAGGAGATCGTTATTACAGGGGGTCGATCAACTGGTTGTCTGGCAAATGCAGCTAAAACCCGCTCTCTTGAACTCATCTTTTTCATAATCTCTCCTATGAATAATTCAATATAATATAATTCAACTATAATGCAATCCAATAATTTTAACAGTACTTATTCTTGTCAGAAAATAGTAATTTTCTGCTTTTTTCTGAATATTCCAGCTCAAAATATGTATAGTGTTCATTTTTTAAATTCCACTATATAACTTATGATAAACTTGGCTGTTTTTCCAAGATTTTCAATATCTGTGCTTTAACTAAACTTATAGTTTTTGGCACAAGAAACAATTGCTTTCAGGTTTTCGTTTTTCACAGATAGAGGTATGGCACATTCAGGCGACAGGATGTTAATCCCTGCTTTTAAAATCTTTTCAGTTTCCTTGTATACATCATCAGGTGAACCTGCATACAATGTCGTTGGATTGTTGACACATCCAGTCAAAGGCATATTATTTGCTGCATTAATTATCTTCATGATATCGTTAGCAGACTCAAAATGGTATAGTGGAAAATTCGCACTGGAAAAATAGTGAACACGATCTTCAGTATTGCCGCAGCAATGAAGAATCAATTTCCCCGGGAACATCTTGTTGAATTCCTGGTGCAAAGGGAGGATAAAATCACGATATACATCCGGTCCAACCAAATTCCTCGTTGTGTGATCAGCAACAGTAACAACATCTGCGCCAGCTTCAAACTGGGCAGCTGCGAATGCTTTTCCGAATTCAAGAAGGGCTTTTGTCATAGCAGCCAGCTTTTCCCGTTCCTCTATAGTCGCTATAAGTGTATTTTCCACTCCGTATGTATGCAGACACAATGTCCATGGACCCATAACCTTGCCAATGATAAGAGCTTTGCCACTGTATTTGGCTTTAAGCTTTTTAATTGCCTCAATAAGACTCTTTGTAGTGGGCTGATCAAAATATTGTTGTGGTATTACAATTTGCTCTGGTTCTGAAAAAACAGTACCATGCTGTTTAGGATAGCTTGAATTGTTGCCCCAATCTATTTTTGCACCCATAGCAGCAGTTTCTGCCACTATGCTAAAGTATGGAGCTATGCAATCAAAACCAATCTCATCGTATTCATAAGCAGCGAGAGCTGCCATATTGTCGGCATTAGTGTGGACTTTAGCAAAATCAAGTTTCAATTCATTTATAGCTTCTGTTGTAGCTACTGATACAGGATTGATAACAGCTGGTCTGTCTGCACTCTGTCCAGCAATTAAAGCAAAAAAGCGTTCTCTGGATGTCATAGAACCCATTATAACCTCCTGGCAAAAAGTATAATACCTATGACAATCTTTAGAAAGTACGATTAAGTGGTTTTAAGGGGTAAAATCCAGCGGTATTATACATTATTTTAACTTCACTTCCCTTCTTGCTACTTGTAAAAATCTTTGACTGCTTTAAAAAAACTATTTATATTGGCCCAGGGGCTCATTGGCGGAATATCGCAGCCTGATGAAATAATGAAGTTTTTATACACAGAACACTCTTTTAAAACTTCTGTTGTAACAGTATATATGCTTTCTGGTGTGCCGTTGCGGAATTGAGCGGATGGACTTACGTTACCCATCACAAGTATATCAGAAGGCATTCCTTCCAGAATCTGTTTAATTTTTACAGCATCTCCAAAGTGATAAGCATCAGCACCTATACCAATAAGAGAGGCTAACATCAGAGGAGTATTTGGTCCGCAATTATGATACATAAACATGAATTCATCATCTTTCACACAGTCGCAGATCTTTTTTATATAGCGCGAAGAAAATTCTTCAACAAGATTTGGCGACAAGAGTCCTGCGACTGGCTCAGCCATAACAATGCCATTTGCACCTGCTTTTTTGAATTCCAATATATAATTTGTGATAAACTCAGCTACTTTTTCCAATGTTGTATTGACCATATCCGGATCCTCATAGCAGTTGACCATGATTTCTGACATATCCATAAGCCGGCCTGCCAGTGAAAATGGACCTATGACGCCTGCAAATACCGGCCGGGTCTTAATTTCCTTAGCTGCTGTTTCAATGGCTTTTATATATAAATTGGTGCGTCCGCTTGTAACATTGGGTACCTTAAGATTATCAGCATCTTCATTGGTTTTTATTATCCTGCCAATAACTGTTGGGACCTCGTCATCGGATTTTCTGATCTCTGAACCAAATGCTTCTGCTTCAACCGATAAATCCATCATACCGAGAGAAGTAAGGCTATCTATATTTTCGCAAACTTTTTTCATTCCCTCTATTTGCAAAGCACTGTCAGAAATCAACTGCTTTACAGTTATCCCCATAAGCTGTACACATGGGAATGATAAAATAGGCATGGCTTTTTTCTGGGGCATCGCGAGAACATTTTCTTTCCACTTTTTCATATCCATAAATTATTCCTTTGTTAAGAAAATGCTAAAAATTATTTTTCTATATTCCATTATTACCGCAGAATATAAAAAATTCATTAACCATGTTGCTTAAAATCTGGAATATTTTGCAATTTCACTTTGCACTGCTCCCATTAATTCTTTATATTCAATTCAATGCTTCTTTTATGGCCTTAATATGTGCTGGCGTGGTTCCGCAGCAGCCGCCAATGATGTTGGCTCCAGCATCTGCTAGCTTGGGCGCAAGAGCAGCCATATCCTCCGGTGTTTCAGGAAAGATAACTCCATTGCCTACATTTTTGGGAAGACCTGCATTAGCGTGGACAACAATAGGAATCTCCTTGTTAACTGAACGCATTTGGTTCACGATATCAATCATTCGTTCAATCCCATTACCGCAGTTAGTGCCGACAATGTCCGCACCTGCTTCAACCGCAGCATTAACAGCAGAAACAGGATCTGCACCCATCATGGTTCTATAGTCGCCCTTAACTGTTTTTTCAAAAGTAAATGTACAGATTGCCTCTAGTTTTGTGTTTTCCTTAACTGCCTTGATCGCCTGACAAGCCTCTTCGATGTCAATCATGGTTTCTATACAGACTGCATCAGCTCCACCTTTTTCAAAAGCAACAGCTTGAGTCTTAAATGCTTCGTAAAGTTCTTCTTCAGTTACTTCTTCTGTGACCAGCATCTTGCCTGTTGGTCCCATAGAGGCGATTACCCAGTGGTCATCTCCAGCAGCCTGACGAGAAATTCTCGCTGCAGCTTCGTTGATCTCTGCTGCTCTATCAGCCAGACCATAATGCTTTAGCTTAAACGAACTCCCACCAAAGCTGTCTGACTTTATCATGTCTGCGCCTGCATCTATATAATTTTTCGCTATATCAAGAACCTCATCAAGTTTATCAATACACCATAATTCAGGACATTCTCCAGGCTTTAAACCCTTTTTATGCAGAAACGTCCCCCAGGCTCCATCGGAAATCAATATCCTTCCTGTCTTGAGTACTTCTGTAATTTTTTTCCTTGCCATTTTTCCCCCTTAAAGACAATACTGAATAGAATTATCTCTTAATAATATAATAGAAACCTTTTTATTTAAAATATTTTTTATACTCTTTAGGGGATACTCCAACTATTTTTCGAAATGATTTAGCAAAATAATTTGGATCATTAAATCCGGTTTTTTCTGCTATTTCCCAAATCCTTGGATCTTTTTCATTCTTCAGAAAACCTTTTGCCTTTTCTATGCGAACTTTACAGAGATAATCTGAAAAGGT
>WRCW01000081.1 GCA_009783755.1 Spirochaetaceae bacterium | reverse complement strand
TTTTTCATGCTGTGCAGCTATTTTATCCTGTCCGCCACCTGCAAGGGCTTTTGCCTTCATTTCTCTAAAGCGCTGCATTGCTTCTTTATTACCCACACAAACCTCCTGAATCATTCTTATCAATATCGCAATACATATAACTTTTAGTTATAAATAATACGATAGCCTATTATACACAAATAATTATATAAAATAAATCACTTAAACTGCAATTTGCAATAATTTTTATCATAAAATGAATAACTTTTAGTTAGGGATATCTGTTTTTATCAAAAATTTGAGGTAAATGATTTTTTCTGTATGTTTTAAATCATAAAAAATTATCATCAACCCAAAAAAGTACCTTATCAAGTATTTTTATAGCATTGATTATGGATTCTCTATCAATTATCAATGGAGGAGACACTGATATCATATTCTCATGGCTATATGTCGCAAAACCTTCGTTAAATAGCTTATCTGTTATTTTAGACATAATCCCATTTTTATCTTCATCGTAAGGGATAATAGGTTCTTTGCTCTTTTTATCTTTGACCAGTTCGATCATGCCAAAAAGCCCTTTTACTCTTACATCTCCAAGACATTTATATTTTTCTTTTAATGATTCCAGTGATTCTTTTAATATTGGCTCCATTTTTCGTACATTATCAAGGATATTATATTTTCTATATGCTTCTATTGCCGCAACACCTGCAGCGCATCCAACAGGGTGTGCCCCATATGTAAGGCCGCTTACAAAACTATTATTATCAAAAAAACTCGCAATCTCTTTGCTGACAACAACGCCTCCCAGGGGAACATATCCGCAGGTGATCCCTTTTGCAAAAGTTACAATGTCAGGCTTTATATTCCAATGCATGAAAGAAAACCATTCTCCTGTTCTGCACCAACCTGACATAACTTCATCACAAACCATCAATATTCCATATCTGGTGCATATTTCACGTACCCCTTCGAGATATCCTTTTGGAGGGATAATTACCCCATTTGTTCCGGGAATTGCTTCAAGAAAAATAGCAGCTATTTTATTTTTTCCTTCGAAAATGATCTGTTCTTCAAGTTTTTGTAAATAAAATGATGTTATCTCGTTGTCAGATTTAAAATTTGTTTCACGATATGGATATGGATCAAAAAACTTGATGAAACCGGGAACATACTGTCCTGAAAAAAAACTTCTTGCTTCTCCAGTAAGGCTTGAGGCTCCCATGGTTGAACCATGATAAGATCTGTATCTGCTCATGATCTTATATCTGCCTGTAATACTTCTTGCAATTTTTATGGCATGCTCATTTGAATCAGCTCCTGCGAGGGTAAAAAATACTTTACCCATATTGGAAGGCATTATCTCTTCAATAATTATTTTTGCCAATTTTGCAGAGACATCTGTAGCAAAATGGGGAGCTGCATACGCAAGTTTTTCTGCCTGATTCTGTATTGCAGATATAATTTCCTTGTTCCCAAAACCAAGATTCATATTCACAAGCTGGGAGGACATATCATAATATTTCTTTCCAGTTGTATCCCAGAAAAATATCCCTTCCCCACCTTCTATTACAGGCACTTGAAAGGGTTTTTGTTTTTTCCATGGATAAATCAGATATTCTGAATTTATTTTATTCATATAAAAACCTAAATTTAAAATGGCATATATCTTATGAATTGTTTTTAATGAAATTATCAATAAGTGTTCTGCTTATGCTGCTACGAGGCGGAATACCTGGAAGATTCGAAACCTCAAACCAGCCCGCGGCGCCAATTTCAACTCCATCTGTTTTAATTTCTCCGGAATCATATTCTGCAGTAAAACCAAGCATTAACGAATGGGGAAAAGGCCAGCTTTGACTTCCATAATATTTTATATTCTTAATTTTTATACTTACCTCTTCTTCAACTTCTCTTGCAACTGTCTGCTCAAGAGATTCGCCAGGTTCAACAAATCCTGCAATGATACTGTATCTATTAGGATCAGGATAAGCATTATTATGCGCAAGAAGAATCTTATTTTCTTTTGTAACAGCAACAATTATGGCAGGCGATATTACAGGGTAAAAGATTTTTGAGCAGCTTTTGCAAATTTTAGCTCTCTCTGTTTCTGAATCTTTAAGTTCTCCGGAACATGAAGAACAATATTTTGTGCTATTATACCATCTGCCAAGTTGAAGCGCTCTGCCTGCAAGAGAAAAAAAATCATCACCTAAAAGGGAGTAGAGTTCCCGTAAATTCTTAAAATCAAAATCTGATTTTTTATGGCAATCTGCTGTTTGATTATTATCCAGAGCTTCCGCTGTCCAGCAATCAACTCCATCGATCGTTCCAAAATAAAGAGGGGTTGTAGTAGCAACATCAATATCTGAAGGGGAAATAAGTTCCGGTATAATATTGTCTTTTTTTTGAGTATAGAGCATGTTGCTATTGTTGAAGATAAACCAGAACCCTTTTTTATCAGAAGTCTTATATTTAATTTCTGAAATAAATTTCAAACCTATTCTCCTTTATGCCACAGTCTGCTAATTATAGAAATTATAGAAGAATTTGCCAGGAAGATAAAGCTCTGATACACAATCAAGAGCATAATCATCTGTCATCCCTGCAATGTAATCAAGTACAACATTTTTATCTGTTTGCTCGATACCCTTATAGAGATTTTCCATTTTTGAGAGATATTCACAAAAACGGGATGAAAGCATTGTTTTCTCTATTTTATATTTTTCATAATCATATCCATATTTTGAAAAGATTTCGCCCAGATAGTTCCACAATGTTTTTAGAACTCTTTCAATAAAATGGTGAAACTCTTCCAAAACATTGCTGCGGTAAATATTCTTATAGTTAAAATTTTTTAAAACCAACATGGCTTCGTAAACTTTATCTGAAAAACCAATTTCAGTATTTACCTTTGCATGTTTTATTACATCTTTAACAAGTGTATTTATCATTTCGCTATTTGTCTTCCCAAGTGTTTCTGTAACTATTAAAGGAATTTCTTCTTTTTTAATTACCTTTAGCAGCACTGCATCTTCAAGATCCCTGCCAAGATATGCGATCCTGTCTGAAGCTCTTACAACAACCCCCTCCCATGTTGAAGGATATGAAGATCTTGCTTTAAGTAAAGATAGCTCTTTTACTGAAAAATCTGGTTTATAGTGTTGTTCAAAAATTTCTCCGCAATGGTTTATTATTCCATCCCTTACTCCAAATGTAAGATTGATTCCTTTGCCATAATTTATAAGAGAATCAACAACACGAAGCGAATATTTTTCATGCTGAAACCCACCGTTCTCTTTATTAAATTCCGATACTATATCTTCTCCTGTATGCCCAAATGGAGTATGGCCAAGATCATGCCCCAGGCTTATGGCCCATGCAAGCTCTGTTTCAAGTCCCAGTGCTTTGCAAATTGTTACAGATATTGTTGCAACATGCATAACATGTTCTATTCGGGTACATATATGATCATTTTTTGGAGAGAAAAAAACCTGTGTTTTATGTTTTAATCTTCTGAATGGATATGAGTGTATAATTGCCGTAATATCCCGAAAATATGCGCCCCGTTCATCTTCTTCTCTTGGGAACATTCTCCTGGTCAATAACTCAGAAGAAATCATATTCTGAAACATATTGTTTTCCTTTGCTTCTCTGCATAAAAAACATAATACAGGAATATTATTATAGAAGCAAATTATACAAATAAAAAAGGGTATTTTTAAAGAAAAATACCCTTTGCATTTATTATTTTACTAAACCTACAGTTACTCCAACATTTGCACCCGGACCATCAGTGCCAAAGTAATATGTCACAGGAATATCCAGCTTAACAGGGCCAAGAGAAACACCAACACCTGCCATTGTCTTAAACTTTAAAAAATCTGCGCTTTTACCAGTTGTTCCGCCTTTAACATTTACATGCCCTGGATTTGATTCTAATCCTGACGGTATATCTGTAAAATATGTAGGACCTTCTGCTTTATAAGTTAAGTCTGAATTGCTCCATACATTTATATCAACACCAAGACCAAAAGAGAGATCAAGAATTGCAATCCTGACTCCAGTCATAACATCAATAGGGATCTTTATCCCTTTTGTCTCAAATTTTGTATCCAGCTTAGGATCATAAGCAAGTGTTGCGGACTGGTTTCCCAACCCTCCGCCTAAGTCTTGTAAGTCAACACGTGTAGAAACAGAGGTATTGGTATTAAAAGAAATATCACTACTGTAATAAATAAAGCCTGTTCCTACCTGCACACCTTTCCATGAAGCCAATAGTGCTTTTTTAGACTCTATTAATTGATATTGAGCCAAAAGCCCGCAAGAAAACATACTAATATCAAAATCCTGAATACTATATGAAAATGAACCAATTTTTCCTGTAACATAAAGTCCATCTACAAGGAGTCCAAGATTAATCCCTGCGCTTACTGTTATTGCCTGGGCATTTATACCAAAATAAATATCTTCTGAATTTTCAACTTTATCTGCAGTATCAGAAATATTAAATGAAGATGATTGAAGTGCGCCCATTGTACCAATAGCTACTGCAAACATTTTATATTCAAAAAAATTCCTTGTTGTTGCTCCATCTGCTGCAAAGGAAGTTGCATTTGACATTGCTTTTACAAGGTTATTCATTGAATCAACTTTTGAAAGAATATCATTAGCTTCAGTTTTAAATTGGCCTAAAGCTAAATCAAAATCTAAATAACCATAAGTTGAGGAGCCACCGATAGTAGGCACTTCTATATCTATTTCTATTGCAAAAAGTAAAACTCCTGCAAATAGCATTATAAGACCCAATGCTATAATTTTTTTCATCATATAATCCTCCTGAAAAATATTATAATTCTAATTCTCTACAAAAGAAAATCAAAATATGTACAATAGTAATTTAATCAATACTTCAAGTTCAAAATCGCCTCGTGACCCACATGGCGCTTAGCAACCCACAGGGTACAATTTAGCCCAATTGACTTTACTATTGATATCTATTTATAGTCAATTATACCATATTTCGGAGCATAAATGAAGGTAGGTTTTTATCAATTTTCACCTTTTTTTGGGGAACCCAAAAAAAATCTCGAAAAAATTACAGAACAATTATTAAAATGTGATGCAGACCTTGTAGTTCTGCCTGAACTTGCTTTCACAGGATATCTTTTTACTGAAAAAAAAGAAGTTTTAGACCTTTCAGAAGCAATACCTGGGACAATTTCCAATAAACTTAAAGAAATTGCAGTAAAAAAAGATATGGCAATTGTTACAGGATTTGCTGAACTTGTGGAAAACAAAGCTTATAACAGCGCTCTTATGGTAACTCATGAAGGTAATATAAATATTTACAGAAAAAACCATCTTTTTCATGAAGAAAAACTTTTTTTTGAGCCAGGAGACTCAGGGTTTCCAGTTTTTACAGTAAAAGGAATAAAAATTGGCATACTTGTATGTTTTGACCACTTCTTCCCTGAAGCAGCAAGGAGTTTAGCCCTGCAAGGTGTTCAAATCATTTGTCATCCTGCAAATCTGGTAATTCCTCAAAAAGCGCAGATAACTACAAGAGCAAGATCGATTGAGAATAAAATATTCTGGATATTGGCAAACAGAACAGGTTCTGAAATAAGAGGAGAGAAGAAATTCACTTATTCAGGATTAAGTCAAATATCAGACCCAGAAGGGAGAGTAATGGTGCAGGCAGGAGAATTTGAAGAAGGGTTTTTTGCTGTAGATATAAACCCGGAGCTTGCAAAAAATAAATCAATAACTCCTCTTTGTTCTTTATTTGAGGATAGACGGACAGACATATATCTGCTTTAAATATCAAATCAGGCTAGCATATTTGAGGCTAACGCATTTAAGTTAAATAAATTACGGAGCTTTTTATGATCGAGTTATACAAAGCAATTTTAATTTTAGGGGCAACAGGATCTGGCAAGACACCATTTGGAATTCAGCTTGAAACACAACACCTTTGGGGAAGAGACTGGCACCATTTTGATTTTGGAGAAAATCTTAGAAAAGTTACCTCAAAAAAGGGAAATGAATTTCTTTCAAAAGAAGAAATTTCTCTAATAGAAAATTCTCTTAAAACAAATTCTCTTCTTGAAGACAAAGATTTTCCTGTTGCAGAAAAAATATTAAAAAAGTTTTTAACAGAAAAAAACATTGATCCTGTTTTGGATGTTGTAATACTCAATGGCCTCCCGCGCCATATTGGGCAGGCAGAAGCACTAGATAAAATTATGGATATACGGGCTGTTATATATTTTTCAGCCCCCCCTTCTATTCTTTTAGAAAGAATAAAATCAAATGTAGGGGGAGACAGAACAGAGAGAACAGATGATTCTCTTGAAGAGATAAACAAAAAGCTTGATATTTTTAAGACCCAGACATTGCCGTTGCTCGACTACTATAAAAATCTTGACAGAAACATCCTTGAGGTAGAGGTAGACGAAGATACTATTCCTCTTTATATAATCCAGAGTCTGCAAACAATGAAAGGCATTTTATAACCAGGATTGAGCAAAATAATAACTCGCTATTCTTTCTTCTTTCTAAACTGCTTAAAAGACTCAGTGTAAAACAATGGGCAAATCAATATGCACTATCCTCCTACATTGGAGAGGTATCTGAAGTATATGGAGTTATTATCTCATCTGACCCTATTTTTTAAACTAAACTCACAGCCGCAATACTCCTGCCTGTAAAGATCAAGTTCTTTTGAAAGCTCTATACTGCGAAGAAATCCATTTTGTTTTTTAAAATCATATTTATTAAATTCAGGAAAATTTTTACCAGCCTCAAATATCTGCATAGAGTTTTTATGAGGACTTACTGTAAGTGTTGTTGCAAAAGAAGAGATTGAAAGCTGCTGCGCTTTTTGCGCTGTTTTTTCAAGATTAAATTTAAAACATTCAAAGCATCTCTTTCCTGTTTCCGGTTCATTTTCAAGACCAGAGACCTTTTTTTTCCATGATTCATGATCGTAAATATCCGGGATCAAAGCAATCTTATAAAAATTTGCAAGTTTCTCAACATAGTGAAGCCGTTTGAAAAACTCTTCTTCAGGAAAGATATTGGAATTTGAAAAAAAAATGGTTACTTCATTTTTCTCATGAAGTAACCTTTCTATTGAGGATGATCCGCATGGTGCACAACAAGTATGTAAAAGGACTATCCTATTATCTTGAGCATTTTCTGGAAACAGCGGCCCAGAATTCATCTTTTTTTGCAAGAAAATCATAAGTTTTATTTTCGGCTTCAGCTTTGTCCTGCATATCCCTTTTCAATGTAAGCATACATTTTCTGCAAATATGAAATTGCTTCATTGTATAATAGTTTTTCCCGCTTTTTGGATTTGTAAGCATTTTTTTACATACATCACATGATAAATAATACATAATTTACCTCTTAATAAAATATTATAACAACAACATATTCTTGTCGAGCTTTTTTCAATAATATAATACCATAAAAAGAAAAATAGGTAAATTAAATGTTTATTATTGCAGAAGCAGGGACATCTCATCAGGGTTCTATTGAAAAAGGGTATAAACTTATAGAAAAAGCAGCCTGGGCAGGGGCAGATTGTGTGAAATTTCAGGTAGTTTTTGCTGATGAAATTATCCATCCCCTTTCGGGAAAAGTAAAACTGCCTGGCGGAAATATCAGTTTATATGAAAAATTCAAAGAACTTGAAAAAAATGAAGATTTTTTCTTTAAATTGAAGCAGGAAGCAGAAAAAAGCGGTTTAATGTTTTTAGCAACACCTTTTGGAACCAAGAGCGCCAGAATGTTAAAAAATATTGGAATTTCTGTAATAAAAATAGCTTCCCCGGAGATAAATCATTACACGCTGTTGGAGGAAGTCTCTTCATATAATTTGCCATTGATACTTTCAGGTGGGGTTTCAACCCTTTCTGATATAAAAAAAGCTGTTGAAACAATTGGACCCCAACGGGATATTACATTTCTTCATGCAGTAACAGCATATCCTGCACCAGAAGAAGATTATAATCTGGCTCTATTAAAAACATTATCTGCGATTTTTAGTTTTGAAACAGGGGTTTCTGACCATTCAAAAGATCCGCTTCTTGTACCAATGATTTCAGCAGCTCTTGGTGGAGTAGCTCTTGAAAAGCATTTTACCCTTGATAATAGCGGCGATGGCCTTGATGACCTTATTGCACTAAATCCCGATAATTTTAAGCTAATGGTGTCAGAAATAAGATCGCTATTATCTGAAGATAATGGAAAAGAGAGATATTCAGAAAACATGCGTAAGAAAAAAAATTCGATCCAGCATGATGCTCGTACATCCGCAGATATCGCTAGCAGTCTGGTTAATAATAGTCTTTCAGATTGCAATACCACTCTGCTCAAAGAACTAAAAAAAAGATTTGGGAAAGAATCTGTTGATAAAATCATAGGCAGTGGCATAAAACAGCTTGCCCCCTCTGAAAAAGAAAATTATAAAACAACTCAAAGATCCCTAATTGCATTAAAAACGATCAATGAGGGAGAAACTATAACAGAAAAAGATTTTGCGCCCCTTAGAAGCGAGAAAAATCTTTTGCCGGGCATTGGTCCTGAATATGCAAAAATAATTATCGGAAAAACCGTAAAAAAGAAAATCGAAAATGGAGCAGGAATAACATTT
>WRCW01000080.1 GCA_009783755.1 Spirochaetaceae bacterium | reverse complement strand
AGTTCTATAACAAGAAAACCTGCATTGTGCCTTGTAAGGCTATATTTTTCTCCAGGATTTCCAAGTCCAATAAAAACTTTACTCAGCTTTAGCATCTCCTGCAGGTGCAGCTCCGCCAGCTTTAGGTGCAGCCCCTCCGGCAGCTTCTGCTGTTTCAGCTGCTGGTACTTCTGCATCTGCTGCTGCTTCTTCAACAACAACCTTTTCTTTGAATTGTATAACATGTACAATCAAAGATTCTTCCTGCCCCATAAATCTTACATTATCTATTTTTTCAACATCTTTTAAATAAATAGAATCACCAATTTCCAAAGCTTCGATGTTTACTATAATTTTTTCAGGAATATCTTTTGGAAAACATTCAACTTCAATAGTGCTGGTAAGCTGTTCAAGAATACCACCTGCTTTAACTCCAACTGAAGTTCCAATAGTTACAACAGGAACATTTGTCCTTAGCTTCTTGTTAGTATCGATCTCAAAAAAATCAATATGCATTATTTTTTGAGTTCTTAAGTCTTCCTGATAATCTTTGATAAGAACATCTCCAACTTTTTTATCTTTTTCTAAAAGAGTAATAATAGTATTTTCAGATACTTTATGATATTTTTTTTCAAATTCTCTTTCGCTTACAAAAACATGTTTTGGACTGCTGTAGCCATAAACAACCGCAGGGATATTTTTATTTTTCCGGGCATTTTTATTCACCCCTTTTTTAAGAACAGTTCTTGTTTCAACAGCCAAAGTATTAGCTTCCATCCAAATTCTCCTTACAATATAGTATACATATAATTATTTTTAACAGGATTTACCTGAATTATTTTCTGGGGCGGGAGGGGTCGAACCTCCGAATGACGGAACCAAAACCCGTTGGCTTACCACTTGCCGACGCCCCAATCTGCAGCCTATGATATATTATTATTTATTTTTTTTCTATAGGTCTGATGAGATTATTAGCCCGGATCTTGAGTTTTTTCATTGGTTTGCCCAACTTACACCGGTACAAGCTCGCAGTAACACAAAAGCACAAAATTTTGCACACTTGCAAGAGCTTTTACAAATAGATTTTTATAAATTATCTATATTATTTCCCTGCTTTGCAAACTCCTGTAATATTTTCTCTTGAAGGTGTGATCTAAAGTCCGGAGTTATAGGATGAGCAACATCTTTATATTCTCCTGTTTTTGTTTTCCTGCTTGGCATGGCAATAAAAGAACCTTCCTGTCCATCAATAACCTTCAAATTGTGAACTACAAAACAGTTGTCAAAAGTAACTGTCACATACGCTTTTAATTTTCCCCCGCCATCAACTTTTCTAATTCTAACATCTGTAATTTCCATAATCATCCCTACAATTATAATAATTAAAAGCAAAAATAGCTTAACTAGATTTGCTAGCCAATTCCCAGCTACAAAGCCTATTCCTACCTTTATGGCTGGTCAAGCGTTTTTTGCAACTGGATATGCATTTTTCGACCCTATAGGCTGCAAAAATGCGGGCTTTAGTGTGTCTTGTAATAATAAATCTGCATTATTGCAAGACCCTATGCCAATATATTTGTTATCCAGATATCTGGACAAAACCTTTTAATATCGCTATAAGCTCTATTAAGATTGCCATTATCTGTAAAAATACCATAAACAACAGAACCACTTCCAGTTATACTGTAAAAATCAGCTCTATTATCGCTAAAAGCTGAAAATATTCTATCATATATTTCAAAACGTTTTTCAAGAGGTTTTGAAAAAGAATTTAAAAACTTCCATTTTGATGGATCCTCTAAAAGCATAGAATTATCAATTTTTTTAATATTATGCTTATTATTTCCCCTATCATTATCAATCCACGAATATGCTTTAGCTGTTTCTATTTTAAAGCCTGGATAAACAAGTAGCAATTGATATTCAGGCATTGTAATAGAAATAGGTTCTACAACATCTCCTCTCCCTTTGACAAGAGCTATTGTAGATTCTTCCAGAAAAAAAGGGATATCGCTGCCAAGTAAAGAAGCAATACTTTTAAGATCGTTTTTGCTAAAAAAATTATTAAAATAGGTATTTAGCGCCTTAAGTACTGCTGCTGCATTACTTGAACCTCCCCCAAGGCCACCTCCTTCAGGAATCATTTTATTAACATTAAATTGCACAAAAAAACATGAAGCTAATTTTTCCATATATTTTGTAGCTGCTTTATAAATAAGATTATTTTCATTGCTACAGGAAAAATTCCCTTTTACTTCAATAATTTTTTCATTTACATCTCTATCAATAACAACTTGTATCTCATCATGCAACATTATTTTTTTAAAAAATGAATAGATTTCATGATAACCATCCAATCTTTTATCGCCTACATCAAGATGTAGGTTAATTTTTGCATATGAAATTGTACTTAAAGTTTCAAGCATCACTATTATCTTTGTTTGTATAATAATTAATAAACAATATATAATTCTTATTTAATTATATGATATGCCATTATAGAGAAAAATCAAATTAATTTAATTAATAACTTAACATTTTTGTTACAAAAATCTATGTTAATGCTATAATCTAGCAAGGATTCTTTTATGGCTCAGGAAAATAATAAAGATATACAAAATAAAAAGAAATATTCAAATAATGATTCTAATGAAAAATCTGATGATTTTATTGTTATCAGCGGAAATGATGATGTTTTTGATGACAACTTTGATGACTTTTCCAATGGTTTTGATGATTTTTCAAATAATTTTGATGATGAATTTCCTGATGATGATTTTGAGGAAGAGAGTGATATATCTTTAGATGATACTGAATCTGATATTGATAATGATCTTCTTGATGAAGAATACGAAGATTTTGAGCCAGATGATAATTTAAATTATGATGATTTCAACGAGGAAAAAGACTCTTCCCGTTAAACCATAGTTTCTCAAGATCGTAAAATTCCCTGTGTTCTTTATCCATTAAATGTATAACAAAATAGCCGCAATCTATCAAAACCCAGTTTTCATTGTCTATTTTTTTGTGGTGAAAAAATGGTTTGATAGACAACTCATCAAATATTTCCTGGAGATTATTATACATTCCTCTAAGATGTGTAATACTATTTGCAGTTGTAATAATAAAGTAATCTGTCCATCCATTATATGATGTCAGGTCCAAAACAACAGTATCAATTCCTTTGAGTCTGTCTATAAATTCAGCAACTTTTAAAATTTTCTCTTCTCTATTTGCAATATCTTCCATCAAAATCCTTCCCTAAAATTACTGTTACATCTATTCGGGCAGCAGAATTAATAATTATATTATCTTCTCCTGCAATAGCAACAGATGGTTTCTCACTGCTTGGTTCAATATTATTACACCTTATGATACCTGCAATTTTATTAGCAGATACAGAATTAATCCCTCTAGTAATAACTACTGTTTTTTCATAGTCATTTCTATCTGCATTTTTTGTAGATACTACATCAAATCCAAGATTTGTAAAAAAGTGAGCAGTTCTTGCTGCCAGTCCCGGAATATTTGTTCCATTTAATATTTCGATTTTTATATTTATCTCTTCATCGCTTATTACATCTTCATTTTTGATTGAAAGCAATGTCTGTTTTATTGTCTCTTTGAGCAAGTTTCCATCATAATATGGAAAAAGGAGAATCTGATCATCGATCGTTCTTCTGTCACCCAAAATACGCTGTAAAATCATCCTTTCTGTATTGATTTTTTTAAATACTGTAATAAATGATTTGAATGATTCTTTGTTCATATCTGTTGAAAAAAGTGAATAAAACTTATTAAAAATATCATTATTTTCCAGATATAGTGATTGATCTGCTGTCTTTTTAATAAAAGCCTGAAGAAATTTATGCCACCTTCCAATAAGATCTACATCATTTTCATTTAAAGATTCTGCAGAGAGATAGACTAATGTTTTTTCACCATCAAGAATATTGCTGCCTGAAGGGAGTAATATTATTTCATCATCATTTATTACTTCAAAAGGATTTGCTATAAATAACTCAAGCCCGGACAACAGGTCAACGATTTTTATAAGATTATCAGGATCAATATTAACATAAAAATCAACAGGTATATTTACAATTGATTCAATTTTCTTGACCATTTTATCTGGTTTTTTAAAGTCAAAAAGAACATCCAGCCTGTCTATTTTTGATATAGATTCAATAACAGATCTGTAATTCGATGGTATATTGAAAATCGCTGCTTTATATGTCTCCGGGCTAAAAATAAGCAATTCAGAAAAAAGCAATGTATTACCTTTTCCTATATTAAAGCTTACAGTTATACATTCGCTATTATCCATTTTATGTCTAAACTCATCTGAACGAAATTGTCTGTAAATAAAAATAACTGTAAATACAAGAATAATGAAAATCAGGGATAAAAATATGACATTCCTGTCAATTCCTTTATTTTTTCCTCTCATTTTCAAACTCCTCCAAAAGCTGCAATGTTTTTTCTGATACTTTTTTCTCTTTTTTTGCAAGATAGTCAATTACAGATTTTAATACTACCTCAAACATTTCATTAAGTGGTCTGCCAAAAAGATTTTTAACATATTCTTTAGTTATATATTTTCTATGTGGCTCAATATAATCTGCGATAAAAATAATTTTTGCAAGATCTCCCATTCCAATACTTCCTGTAGTGTGAAATTGGATTGCTTCAATTATTTCTCTATCATCAATATCAAATAATTCTTGTGCTATTATAGCGCCAGCTCTTCCATGGAGCAATTCTGGTTCTTCCTTTTCCTCGGAATTTATACCTTTGCCATCTTTTAAAACTGTTTTTAATAAATTATCAATATCAAAGTCTCTGGCAATATCATGTAAAAGTCCTGCAACATATCCTTTTTTGCGATCTATATCAAAGACTTTACAAAGCTTTTTTGCTGTAAGCGCTGTAGATATTGTATGTTTATATCTTTTTTTTAAAAGATTTCTTTTTAAATAAATATCAATTTCTTTTATTAGATTATCTGTAATATCCATTCTTAATAATTTTTAACCTTACACTTTCAGGTACCAGATGTTTTATTGTCTTTCCTTGTTTTACTCTTTCTCTTATCTCTGTAGAAGATATAGGTACTATTGTATTTCTAATATAGTAGTTAGGAAGATTTGAGTCCAGCTTTTCATCTGATATTCTTCTTACAACAATAAGATCAATTAGTTCCTTTAATCTATCTGCTGTTTTCCATGTTGGAAAATCTTTAAGAAGATCATCTCCAACAATAAAACCTGGCTTACCTTCAAAACTATAATTTTTATAAATATGGTTTATTGTATCGATTGAATATGATACACCACCTCTCTCAATATCAGATGGATCAACAATAAAATAATTATATTCTTTTAAAGATTCTTCGAGCATCTCTAGCCTTGCAGAAGCATTGATTCCTGAAAAATCTTCTTTATGGGATGAAATATTCGAAGGAACAAATATTACTTTTTCATACCCAAGTTCTGTTCTTACTGCTTCGCCTATAAAAAGATGTCCTATGTGAAGCGGATTAAAGCTACCACCAAAAACAGCTATTCTCATTTGGTTTCATCTAATAATGAATAAAAGATATTGTTTATATTTTCCAATCCTTTTCCTGAAAAAACAGATATTCCAAATATTTTTTCATCAGGATATTTATTTTCCAGTAACTTTAATGATTCTTCAGTTCCTTCGATATCTGTTTTTGTACCTAAAATGACCCTCTTTTTTAAAACAAGCTCATTGGAAAAAGAATTAAGTTCATTTAAAAGTATATCAAAACTATCCAAATAATTTTCATCAGAAAGATCAATAAGAAACAAAAGTCCATTTGTTCTATTAATATGCTTGAGAAATTTTATTCCCAAACCAGCTCCTTTTGATGCCCCTTCTATGATTCCTGGAATATCAGCAAGTATAATATCGCTATAGCCGATTCTATATACCCCAAGATTTGGTATTTTTGTAGTAAATGGATAACTTGCAATTTTAGGATTTGCGTTTGTTAATCTGTTCAGAAGGCTTGATTTACCGGCATTTGGAAATCCTACAAAACCAATATCTGCGATAATACTTATTTCAACTTTTATTTTTCTTGATATACCGGGAAGCCCAGGCTGGGCATACCTTGGAGCTTGTTTTACAGAAGTTGCAAAATGGGAATTACCCATCCCCCCTTTGCCACCTTTCAGAAAACTCCATTCTTCATTATTTGATAGTTCTGCAAGATCTTTGATTATCTCATCTGTATCGGGATTCTTTATAATTGTTCCCGGAGGAACCTCAATTACAGCATTTTGACCATCTTTTCCGTGCTTTCTGCTGCTTAATCCCCGTTTCCCATCTTCAGCATTAAATGTTTTTCTATATCTTATATCAGATAGTGTTTTCAGGTTATTTTTTACCTTAAAAACAACATCTCCACCTTTTCCACCATCTCCTCCGTCAGGACCACCTTTGGGAATATATTTCTCTCGTCTAAAAGAAACAGCCCCACGACCGCCTTTTCCGGAATTGACTTCTAATATTGTTTCGTCAACAAAACCGTTCACGGAACTCCTGTTATTCTGTCTCTATCGCAATAAATTTTCTGCCTTTTTTTGTATGAAAAACAATTTTTCCGCTTTCTTTGGCAAAAATAGTATGGTCTGTGCCAAGACCTGTATTAAGACCAGGATGAAATTTGGTGCCGCGTTGTCTTACAATAATTGTTCCTGCTGGAACGAGTTCTCCACCATATCTTTTAATACCAAGTCTCTTGGAATTGGAATCTCTCCCATTTTTACAACTTCCGCCACCCTTTTTATGTGCCATTTAATAACTCCTCTCAAAAAGTCAAAGCTCAACAGTAATAATAGTTTTTATAGAATCAGGAGATTCTGTTTCAATATCTTTTATCCCTGTTATAAGATAATCTGTTATCCCTTTTAACCATTCAATCTGACTTTCGTCATACTGTATAACCCTAAAATAAAGGCTTCCTTCATTTTTTGCAGTAATACATGCCTCTACTTTACTGTTTTTTACTATTGTTCTGTATGCAGATCTTATAAGAACCGATACAGCTGCACAAATAATATTTTCTCCTGCAGGAGATTCTCCTGCGTGCCCTGTTGCTGTTACATACTTAATTATATTATTTGAATTAAGGCATAGATCTATTTTTAAAATTTTTTATGCCTCCATGTCGTATGCAGTCTCAGACACCCGTAATATCATTAACTTTAATAATAGTATATTGCTGTCTATGTCCTTTTGTTCTTGCAAAGTTCTTTCTTTTTTTGTACTTGTAAACAACAATTTTTTTATCTTTTACCTGATCTTCAACTGTTGCAGCTATTTTAATACCATCAAGATATGGAGATCCTACTTTGATATCCTTATCATTATTGAGCATTAATACCTTATCAAATTCTAGTGTATTGCCTTTTTCAGCCTCAATTCTGTCAACTTTAAGCTGTGATCCTTTTTCTGCTTTATATTGTCTACCTTTAATCTCTACAAGTGCGTACATTTTTCCCACCATATATTTAATTTCAATATACTGATATATCATAATTATTAATACTGGTCAATAATATATTGGAATATAAGATCAGATATTAAAAAATTCAAAGGAAAATAACTAATTACGTTGTTTAGAAGGCTTTTTCATATAAGAAAGAGCCTTTTTTGTGCTACTTTTTGCTTTTTTTCGATAATTTTTTATTATTTGATATTTGAAATTATATATTGCGCAAAAGGATTCTCTAACCAGAATTTTTCTTATTTTGTCCAATATTTGTGCCAATAATTCATCTTTTTATTGATTCTGACAGGAATATATATACTGGCTTAATAGAGCCAAAAGCTTTATTAAACCAGTATGTGGAATTAAAACTCTACTCAACCTTAAACTGCGAAACTTCCTTCATCAAGGACTTAATTGCATCTACGTTTTTGACACTTATCTCATTTACATGGTTTACAGAGACATTGATCTGATCAGCACCTATTGCCATTTCGTTCATTCCAGAAGAAATCTCCTGTGTCACTTTTTCAAGATTCATGCTTTCCTGTATTACCTCTTTTGCACCAATAAGCATTTCATTGGAGCTGCTCTTTACCTGTCTGGTTATCTCATTTACATTGCTTACACCTTCAAGAACTTGCTTGCTGCCAGCTCCCTGTTCTTCCATAGCGCCGCGAATACTATCTTCCTGTTCCACTACAGTTTTAAGGCTTGAGTCAATTGCTTCGAACTTATTCAGTACATTTTCTGTTGAGTGGGTTATCTTTTCTATTGATTCCTTTATCTTTTTAAGTACTGTGCCAATGGTCTTGGACTGCTCTGCTGAATTCTCAGCAAGCTTGCGTATTTCATCAGCAACTACAGCAAAACCTTTACCAGCCTCTCCTGCATGGGCTGCTTCTATTGAAGCATTCATCGAAAGCAAATTGGTCTGGCTTGCTATATTCTCCATTACTGAGTTGATTTCCAATAACCCCTCTGACTCTCGGGCAATTTCCTGAATATCATCTGCCACTCCATTTAATCCAGTGCGTCCTACTTCCGAGGCTTCTGTAAGCGCTTTTACATTCCCTGTGTTTTTTACAAGCGTATCAGTAACTGAACGGGTATTTGCTACCATTTCTTCAATAGCAGATGAAGCCTGAGATATATTATTACTCTGATTTTCTACATGATCATTTAGTTTGTTAATGTTTGTAACAACCTGTTCCATAGT
>WRCW01000079.1 GCA_009783755.1 Spirochaetaceae bacterium | reverse complement strand
CCCCTAGGGGCTATCTTATTTTTAAAATCATGTTAAAATCTAAAATACTATTGTTCGCAACATACTTTGGTGGATGAATAGATCAAACAACAATGGGAAATTGTGATAAAGAGAGGATGCAAAAATTGTCAAATATCGAAAAAATGCTTCAGTTTAACAAAAAATTTGTTGAGCAGAAACAATATGCATTATATCCAACAACAAAATATCCCACTAAAAAGATTGCTGTTCTTTCCTGCATGGATACACGTTTAACTGAAATTTTGCCAGCAGCTTTAAATTTCAGAAATGGAGACATAAAGATAATAAAAACAGCAGGAGCTATTATTTCACATCCTTTTGGCAGTGTCATGAGAAGTCTTATGATTGCAATATATCAGCTTGGGGTAGAGGATATTCTGGTAATAGGTCATAAGGATTGCGGAATGCAGGGGATGGAGTCTTCAAAACTTATAGATAAAATGATTGACCGGGGTATTGAAAAAGAAAAACTTGATATTATAAGACGGTGTGGTGTTGATCTGGATAAGTGGCTAAAAGGTTTTGATCGCGTTGAGGATTCCATTCTCGCAACAGTTAATATAATAAAGCAGCATCCATTGATCCCTTCAGATATAGGAATACATGCATTTATAATTGACCCTGAGACCGGAAAACTTGATAAAATAAATGAGCCAGCCCCAGTAGTCAAATAATTTTAAAGCTAATTGTTTAAAAAAATATTGTTATAATAATAATCAAAGCTGTCTACAAGCGCTTCCCATGAAGCTTCTACAATATTTTCAGATACTCCTACAGTTCCCCATTCAATTTTGTGATCTGTTGAAGTAATAAAAACTCTTACTTTTGCTCCAGCAGCAGATTCTGGATCAAGAATTCTTACTTTGTAGTCAATAAGATTTATTTTTTTCAGGAAAGGGTAGTGTGGAGTTAGTGCATCGCGTAACGATCTGTCAAGTGTATCTACAGGACCTATGCTTACAGCAGCTCCCATCATATTTTTACTGTCTGATGAAATAAAAATACGGCCAACTGTTTTGCTTGACAAATTTCCTGTTTTAAATGACTCCAGATGATAGCTGTTAAGTTCAATTATAGGTTTATATTGTTTTAAAACTTTTCTGATAAGTATATCAAAAGATGCTGTTGCTGTTTCATACTCATATCCTTCTTCTTCTTTTTTCTTTAGGACATCTATAAGTTCCTGAACTTCAACACTTTTTTTATCGAACTTGCCATATTTTGTAAGTTTATTTATGATCGTTGACTTTCCGGAAAGTTCAGAAAGAAGGATATCTCTTGAATTACCAACAAGCTTGCTGTCTATATGCTCCATAAGCTGAGGAGCTTTATTTATAACATCTGCATGTTGTCCTGCTTTATGGCTGAATGCAGCTTCTCCGACATAAGGTTGTCTTTTTTCCGGAATTATATTTGCAATCTCATAAACATAACGGGAAAGAGAAGTTATTTTATGCAGTTCCGAAGATATATTTATTTTGTAGTTTGTTTTTAGCGAAATGTCAGGAACCAAGGTGCAAAGATTAGCATTTCCGCATCTTTCGCCCCAGCCATTGATAGTTCCCTGTATGTGGTTTGCACCATAGTCAAGGCTAAGAAGAGAATTTGCAACAGCAGTTCCGCAATCATTATGAAAATGAACTCCAAGAGGAGCAAGTGTATCTTTTGGAATCTGTTTCAATATTTCCACTACTTCTGATGGCATTGTTCCACCATTTGTATCGCATAAAACAAGCGTTTGCGCTCCTGCTTTGGAAGCTGTTTCAAGAATCTTAAGCGCATATTGGCTATCATCTTTAAATCCATCAAAAAAATGTTCAAGATCAAAAATGATTATATGCCCTTTTTTCTTTAAATATGATATTGAATCATTTATAATTTCAAGATTTTCATTTATATCTGTTCCAAGTACTTGTTCAACATGTGCTTTCCATGCTTTTCCTACAATTGCCAGATGCCCAATTTCTGTTTTAACAAGAGCTTGAATATGGGGATCCTCACTTGCTTTTATTCCAGGCTTTCTTGTTGATCCAAAAGCAACTATTTTTGCATGATCAAATTTTTCTTTTTTTATCTGGTTGAAAAAAGATGTCTCTTTTTTACTTGAAAGCGGAAAACCCCCTTCAATAAAATCTATTTTCATTTCATCCAGTTTATGCGCAATTTTTATTTTATCGGCCAATGTAAAATTTACTTCTATTCCCTGCATGCCATCACGCATTGTTGTATCATATAATTCTATTGTTTTCATTGGTTACTTCCTTTTAGTAATAATAATTTATTTAATGCATTAACATAGGCATTTGCGCTGGCTTCAAGTATATCTGTTGAAGAACCTCTGCCTGTAGCGGAGTTGCCGTTAGAAGTTATTAAAACTTTAACTTCTCCCATGGCGTGCTTGCCGGGAGTTACTGCTTGAACTTTATATTCCTCAAGTTTTGCAGTAGTTCCTATGGCTCTTTCAATTGCTTTAAAAATAGCATCAACAGGACCATCTCCTGTAGCTGCTTCTTCAAAGACTTCATCATTATGTCTTATTTTGATAGTTGCGGTAGGTACAGCTTTGTTACCTGATATAATATTAAAATATTCAAGCTTATAAGTTGGATTACTCATCCCTAACTCGTCAATAATAAGGGTCATAAGGTCTTCATCATAGACCTCTTTTTTCCTGTCAGCTATATAAAGAAACTTTTTATAAACATTCTTATTTTCTTCTTCTGAGAGGTTAAAACCAAGTTCTGTAACTCTGCTTTTAAACCCATGAAGACCCGAATGCCTTCCAAGAACAAGATTTGTCCCTCCACCTTTACCTACTGATGCAGGTGTCATAATCTCATAAGTTTCTCTGTGTTTGAGTACGCCATCCTGATGTATTCCTGATTCATGAGCAAATGCATTCTCACCTACAATAGGTTTGTTTTTGGGAATTTCAAATCCTGAAAGATTTGAAATAAGTCTCGATGTGTTATAGATCTGTGTTGTATTTATATTTGTTTTATAAGGCATACGGTCTTTTCTTACATCCAATGCCATTATAAGTTCTTCAAATGCTGCATTTCCTGCCCGTTCTCCAATTCCATTTATAGTTACTTCTGCTTGTCTTGCTCCGTTTTCAATAGCTGCCAGAGTATTGGCAACTGCAAGACCAAGATCATTATGGCAATGAACAGATATAATAGCTTTATCGATATTTGAAACATTATTGCGGATCGTTGAAATAATATTTCCTATTTCAGCAGGAATTGCATAACCTACTGTATCGGGAACATTTATTATAGTTGCTCCTGCATCAATAACTTTTTCAAAAACTTTGCACAAAAAATCAAGATCGCTTCTCGAAGCATCTTCTGCAGAAAATTCCACTTGCTGTACTTTATTGCGTGCATACTTAACAGCTTTTACTGCCATTTCAATAACTTCATCTGGATTTTTTTTGAGTTTATATTTCATGTGGATCGGTGATGTTGCTATAAATGTATGTATTCTGGAATTTTCTGCACTGGATAATGCTTCTGTTGCAATATCAATATCTTTTTCAATTGCTCTTGCAAGTGCTGCTATAACAGGCCCTTTGAGATTTTTTGCAATATGTTCGCATGCTTTAAATTGCAGAGGAGATGAAATTGGAAATCCTGCCTCAATTATATCTATTCCAAGCCTTGAAAGCTGGAGCGCTACTTCATATTTCTGCTCAGCAGTCATTGAAGCTCCCGGAGCTTGCTCTCCATCTCTAAGCGTTGTATCGAAAATAAAAATATGATCCATTATTTGACTCCTTTATGGCAAAAAAAAACCGCCCTTTCGGAAGGACGGTTTTTACAATAAATGTAATATTACAGTTATCCTTCCGACATATTATTCCTGTTAATAAGAATAATGTTGCTGAGTAGGATGGCTATAATTATAATGATACTAAGTTTTTTCATTTGATTTATTTATATCTAATTTTTAAAAAAAGGTCAACATGTTAGCTATAAAAATAATAATAAATTTGTATATGATTTATAAAATATTATATTTATATTAGCTAAATTATTACTTGACCTTATACATATTATAAATTTAAATATAATATATGCCAATAAAAGGATTTGAACAACTCTCACAAGAGCTACCGGAAAATGAAAGAAAAGGGATGCTCAAAGACTTAAAAGATATAGTAGGGGATATCTCTGTAGACTCTGATTTAGAAGATAGCAGTTCTGATAAACTCGATATAGATCAGGAATACTTTAAAAATGAAATAGGCAATAAGCAGATAAATAAAATATATAAAGAAGTTCCTGTTTTTGAAAAGATTCGGATGTTTTTTTTAAAAATACTTACAAAAAGAAGCATTGAAAACCTTGTTCAGGAATATGTATTAAAAAAACTTGGAAGAGAGATAGACTCTCTATATCCAGGTCTCATAGATATAAAAACAAATAAATTAAAAGAGCAGTTTTATAATGAGATAGCTATTCTTGCAACAAGCTTTGAACCATTTATCGATACAATAAATCAAATAAGCAAGAAAAATGCTCCCAATTTTTATAGATTTATTGCTTCCAAAGAAATGGAAGGATTTGAAGAGATATTAAAAAGCAATACTAATCCAGAGAATCTATTTCCAAGCAAGAGCAGTTCAAAAGATAGTGAAAATATCAAAGCAGGAGTAGCACGCAAATTCAACGAGCTTGTAGATTCTATTGAGCCGGAAGAAAAAAGCGCTACCTATGAATTAGTAAAAGCGTTATTTTTTATGGATAAGCTTGTAAATTTTCCTTTTGAATCTCTTAAGAAATTATTTATTTTTGAAAATACAGGCTCAAGGCTTTGTACTTTTGGCAGTGCAAGAAAGCTTTTGACTCAGCTTGATTCTATTATTACAAGTATGGGATCAGAAGCAATTCAGTTTGATAAATTTTTTAATTATCTATATGAATTTAATCTTACTGATAATAAGGAAAATATTGCTCCGGAAAAAACAGAATCTCCTGAAGATATATCTGCAGGGATGGCAAGAAAAGGGGTCAAAGGTATTTCAGCTATAAATACTTTTAAAAAAGTAGTGCCTCTTACAAAAATACTCAAGTATATATATAAAAATGTAAACTACTCTTCAGCTAAAATATCAGGTGGCGAAGAATGGTTTTCTATTTATAAAAAAATGCTGAAAGACGAAGTAGAAGAAGGAATAGACAAATATTTATTTGATCAGAAAAAGAAAGTAGCTCTTGCAAGGCTAAGAGAGTATATCCCTGAAATACTTATTGCAGACTCAGATTTTATTACATTAGAGCATAGGGGAAAGACCTATCCATTAAAGAAGTGTAATTCACTTTATTATTTATATTTATTATATGAAAAATATTATAGTGAAATAATAGAGAAATTTGCCTCGAAATTTATCATTGATGGTCTTTTTTATAAAGATACAAATAAAAAAGAACTTGCAGAAGCGTTTAATCTCATAAATAGATTTCCACAGGAATATAAAAGTTTTTTATATAGAATAAACCATATTGGTGAAGATAAAGGTGAACAGTCAACAACAACCCAGGGAGAATCAGCAGCTTTGCTAAAAAGGAAAAATAGCGATTATCTTATCAAGAGTTTTTCAAGCGAAGGGTTGAAAATATATAAAACCTATTTTGCTGCATTCACATCGGTTAGAAATGTTTTTGGCGGAATTCTAAGCGGAACTCATTCTGTTGAATATGATACTATTTCAAATCTTTCCGTGCTTTGCGAAGTAAAGAGCAGCACATCTGTACAAATCCTCGATAAATTTTATAGGCAATTTCACGATATTTTAAATACAATTTCCGAATACCATGACATTACACAACAGCAAAATAATTAAAATAATGAGTTTTAACTCTTCTCATGCACCTCTTTGTGCAATTACAACAGCAGAAGCAGGAAGTATGGGTAAGAATAAATTTCCTGATTATAAAAATCGCAATAAAATTATGGATCTTTTGGGAATAGATAAAATTCTCTGTATAAACCAAGAACACACAGATATTGTTTTTGATACAAAAGAAATTGATAATAATCCAACAGGGGATGGAATCATAACTTTGGAAAAAAAAGTTCTTGCTATAACTGTTGCAGATTGCCTTCCAATATTTCTATATGATCATAAAAATAATGCTTATGGAATCGTCCACTCAGGCTGGAAAGGGACAGGGATAGTTTTGAATGCAATAAAAAAAATGGCAATCTGCTATGGAACAAAGCCAGAAGATATCCATATTGTGATAGGCCCTTCCATAGAAAAATGTTGTTATTCTGTTGACAGGGAAAGGGCTTTAAATTTTGCATCAAAATGGGGAAACAATACAGTAATAAAAGAAGATGAGCGAAATCTCTATTTCCTTGATTTAAAAAAAGCAAACAAACTTATGCTTGAAAATGCCGGGATAAAAAATATAACAATTGATGGAAACTGCACCTGCTGCAATAAAGAATTTCATTCATACAGGCGGGATGGGGCAGAAGGATTTGGCCTTATGCTTGCACTTATTGGTTATTTTGGATAATTTTATCCTATGAAAGAAATAAAAGAATCTCTCCAAAAAAATATATTAAATGCAATTAAACAAATTTCAGGTAATGTAGATCTGACAACTTCAGATATTATTATGGAAATACCTCCCAAGCCAGAACTTGGCGATGTTGCATTTCCGATGTTTCCATATTCTAAAATATTAAAAAAAGCGCCTGCTGCAATTGCTTTACAGATCATAGACAATATAGAGGATAAAGATAATCAATATAAAGCAGTTGGTCCTTATGTAAATGCTTTTATTGCCAAACATCAGGTAATCAAAAAAACTTTGCTAAAAGTCAATAATGAGAAAGAAAAGTATGGTTTTGGTCCAGGAAGAAAAGATGAAAAAATAATGCTGGAATTTTCTTGCCCAAATACGAATAAACCTCTGCACCTTGGTCATCTTCGCAATGACTCCATAGGGGAATGTATTTCCAGAATTCTTAAAGCAAACAGCGCTGATGTTTATAAAGTAAACCTTATAAATGACAGAGGAATCCATATATGTAAATCCATGCTTGCATACAAAGAGCTTGGAAAAGGGACAACCCCAGAATCTGAAGAGATAAAGAGCGATCATTTTGTAGGAAACTATTATGTTGAATTTTCAAAACTTGCAAAAACAGATCCTGATGCAGAAAAAAGAGCACAGCAAATGCTTGTTGCATGGGAAGATGGTGATAATGAAATAAAAGATCTATGGTCAAAAATGAATAAATGGGCAATAGATGGAATAGAAATCACTTACAAAAAAACAGGGATAAGTTTTGACAAAGTTTATTATGAAAGTCAGACCTATGAGGAAGGGAGAAAAGAGGTTCTAAAAGGTTTTGAAAAAGGAATATTTTATAAAGATGAAAGCAATACAATATGGGTTGATCTTACAGATATAAATCTTGATAAAAAAGTTCTTTTAAGAGGAGATGGAACATCTATTTATCTTACTCAGGATATAGGAACTGCGATCAAAAGGCACCAGGACTGGTCTTTTGATACATTGATATATGTTGTTGCTTCTGAACAACAATATCACTTTAAAGTACTTTTTAATGTGCTTTTAAAACTTGGATATAGTTGGGCAGATAATCTTTATCATCTTTCCTATGGTCTGGTAAATCTTCCTGAAGGGAGAATGAAATCCAGGGAAGGGACTGTAATTGATGCTGATGATCTTTTAAAAGAGCTTTCTGAAATGGCTGCAGAAGAAATAAAAGTCAGGGAAAGAGAAGAATTTGTAGGAGATATCAAAACAACATCTGAAAAAATTGCGTTAGGAGCTCTTAATTATTTTCTCCTTGCAACCACTCCGACAAAAGATATGATTTTTAATCCAGCAGAATCTCTTTCGTTTACAGGCAATACAGGCCCATATTTGCAATATATGGGAGCAAGAATATCAAGTATATTAAAAAAATATGGGAAAAAAATAGATATTGAAAATATTGATTTTGATCTTTTAAGAGAAGAAGATGAGTGGGAAATAATCAAAACAATCAATCAATTTCCTGAAACAGTTATAGAAGCAGGGAAAGAACTTAATCCATCAATAATAACTTCATTTATGTATGAACTTTCCAAAAAGTTTAGCAAATATTATCATGATAATTCTGTTCTTAATAATGAATCAGAAAATCTTGTTAACGCCAGAGTATTATTATGCAGCGCTGTTGGGCAAACTCTAAAAACCTGCATGGAACTTACTGGTATTCCATATCTCGAAGTTATGTAGGGAAGTACTAGATTACTGTATAATAAACCATCAGAGAAGCATAGGTTTAAAATATGGATTATATTCCTGCAAAGTCAATTATTACCCGAATCAAAGCGCCCGAATGGTTTGATGCAGATTATAACATGAATATCTACAGAGGTTGTTGTCATGGTTGTATCTACTGCGACAGCCGCAGCCTTTGCTACCAGATCGAAGATTTTGAAAAAATAAGGGCAAAAGAAAATGCTCTTGAAATTATAAAAAATAATCTTTCAGCTAAAAGGAAAAAAGGGGTTATTGCAACAGGCTCAATGAGTGATCCGTATAACCCTTATGAAAAAGAACTAAAGCTTACCCAAGGAGCTCTCAAGCTTCTTAATGAATACAAATTTGGCTCTGCTATAGCTACAAAAAGCTCTCTTATTGTACGGGATATCGATATTCTTAAAGAGATT
>WRCW01000078.1 GCA_009783755.1 Spirochaetaceae bacterium | reverse complement strand
CGATTATAAACCTTTTTCACTTCTTAAAAATATTTCTGAAAGAAAATTATATAAAATGGTTTTGGAAATTCCTTTTAATAATGAAAATAAAAATCATAATCTTCTTACATCCCTTGATAAGAGACATGAAAAAGAGAATGAAATATTATCATTTATAAAGAAAAAATATTTTCCAAACTGCGGAGAAGAATCTGTAATAATCGATATCCCGGAGAAGATTTCATTTGAAGTCAATCTTCCTGTTTTTCGTAAAAATAAATTTGATAATTTTACAGAATCAGGTTCTGTTTTTAATGAGAGCGTAATAAAAGGATTTACAGAAACATTAAGAAAAATAAGAGTTTTTATGCCAAAAAATATATGCGAAAAACTTTTAGAAAAATCATCTGGATATGAAGTAGCTGAAATTCTTAACTTAGCCGTGGCACCAGATTAAATGATTTCCGGAAAATAATATGATAGATGAAATACTAAAGAGCGATACTGACAAGATCCCTAAATGGCTTATGAGGACTGTAAAACAAGCTGGAAAAGGGATAAACAGATTTAAAATGATAGAAGAAGGGGATGAAGTCCTTCTTGCAATTTCAGGAGGCAAGGATTCGCTTGTTCTTGCACTCTCACTTTCCATAAGACTTAAATGGCTTCCTGTAAGATATAAATTAAAAGCCTTGCATATAAATTGGAGAGAATATCCAATACCTCCCCCTCTCCTCTCCCAAATAAAAGATTTTTTTAACAAACTGGAAATACCATTTGAATCACTTACAGCAGACATGCTACCATTGTCTATCAAGAACAGATTCAATTGTTATCTTTGCGCAAGAAACAGAAAAAGAATTCTTTTTGAATATGCAGAAAAACATAATATTACAAAAATTGCTGCAGGCCATCACATGGATGATATTGCGGAAACAACTTTAATAAATATCTGTTTAAGAGGTAATTTTTCAACAATGATGCCTGTGCAGGATTTTTTTAAAGGGAAACTCAAACTTATAAGACCATTATGCCTTGTAAGAGAGCCTCAAATAAAGTTGACAGCAGAAAGGCTTGAACTACCTGTTTACAATACTATCTGCCCCTATAAAGAGACAAATTTAAGGCTTAAAATGAAACCTGTTTTAAAGCAACTTTATTCCCTTGATAAGAATGTTTATCAACATGTTTTTGATGCCCCGTGGAAAATAAATAGCGAGTATCTCCCGGACAAATTATAATTTATTTTGTTCCAGCGAATTCAGGACTTTAAGCGCATCCTCAAAATCATAATCATCAATCCGTTCTGCCAGCTCTTTCATCCCTGTTATGCCCTGCAGTTTTTCCACATAACTCACGGCGGCAATGTTTCCCTTTTCAAGTAATGGTCTTAGTTCTGCAAACAGAGCTGCCAATTCGACATTGTCGACTTGTGTACTATCTTGTTCTATGGATTTTATTTCTTTAACAATGGGTTCAAATTCAATAAGCGCTGATGAGAGTTCTTTTTCAAGAACACTAAGCTGCTCTGGTGTATGATTTGCAGTTTCATTCCTCAAAGATTCCTCTAAAGAAATCGCTGCTTTTTGCAGAGCGCTCTTTCCAAGATACCCTGAACTGCTCTTCAAAGTGTGCACGATCCTGTGCGCAGTTTTAATATCACCCGAAGAGAGCGAATCAATTAGCTTTTTATAGGTATTACGATTTTCTTTTACAAAGGTGACAATGGATTTGTGGTGCAGTTGCTTTTCCCTTTTTAAAATATCTTGCTGGTTTTCATTTTTAGATACTATTCGGACTTTATTGGGTGGCAAGTATCTTTTTACAAACTCCTGCAGTTCGTCCGCATTTATAGGTTTTGAGATAAAATCATTAAAACCATTTTCCAGGAACATTTCACGAGCACCTGAGACAGCGTTGGCAGTAAAAGCGATAATTATGAGTTTTTCATATTTCCCGCCCAGTTTCCTTATTTCATGTACAGTTTCAATGCCATCCTTTCCAGGCATCATGTGATCCATGAAAATAATATCGTAATCGTTTTTCTTTACAAGCTCGATCGCCTTGTCGCCGGAATCAGCTGTTTGAGCTTTTATATCCATAAAATTCATAAGCCCGCATGCAACCCTTCGGTTGAACTCATTGTCATCGGTCACTAAAATCATGGCATCTGGTGCGCTTATAGTATGCTCTATCTTACTTTTTTCTTCCTTTCGGATATTTGCGGCATTGCCCTTTATTATTGGAATAGTAATTGTAATCGCTGTGCCATGCCCATATTCGCTCTCTACAGAGATCTCGCCGCCCATCATTCCAACAAAGGATTTGCTGATCGAAAGTCCTAAACCAGTTCCCTCTACACCTCTGTTTTTAGATCTATTAACCTGTTCAAATGCATCGAACAACTTAGGGAGATCTTCCTTGCGTATTCCCATTCCAGTATCTTCAACTGTGAATATAAGCTTATCAGCCCTGCTTCTTATTGTAAGCTTGACATAACCTTTCTGTGTAAATTTAATTGCATTTCCACAGATATTGGTCAGAGCCTGCCGTAATCTAAGATCATCTCCATACAGATATTCGGGAAGATCATCTGTTGTATCAATCACGAACTCAATACCTTTATCGCGAGCAACATATGTAAACATTGAAGTAATATTGTCCAGTAATTGGCGAAGGCTGTAATCTACAGGATTAAGTTCAAATTTACCGGATTCAATTTTTGAGAAGTCCAGTATCGCATTGATAATGCCAAGAAGCGATTTAGAAGAAACGATAATATCATGGACATATCCTGCCTGCCTCGTGGTAAGCGGTTCATGCGATAAAAGTTCGCCCATACCTATTATGGCATTCATTGGAGTCCTAATCTCATGAGACATATTGGAAAGAAATTTGGACTTGGAAAGATTAGCTACTTGCGCTTCTTCCAATGCATCTTTAAGTTTCAAAGTTATATCTTTTTTTAACATTGAGTTAGCAATCAATAATCCTGCTGAACGGAGGATTGATGCTTCATTATCAGAAAATACCCTTTCACTGTGACAATCATCAAATCCTATAAAACCCCAAAATTTATCCTGTAAAAACACAGGGGCTACGAATACTGATTGTATTCCCTGCCTTGAAAGGTGCTCTATCGAAGCTGGTGACATGTTTTTCACTTCGCTATTGATACATTTACCGCTGGAAAGTATATCCTCCCATTCAGGAATATTCTTGCGATAGGATATGTCAACAGTATATTCCTTTCCTTGCTGAGGTTCAGCTTTCTCCGACCACTCAGAGATCTGAGTGCAGTATCGTTCCCCATTTTCAATAAAATTTTCCCATATATATACACGGTCAGCTTCAACAGCTTCAGCAATCATCCCCATACAGAGATGCATATTCTTTGAAAAATCTTCAAGAGGAGATTGCAGAAGTATTCCAGCTATTCGGTTTACTGTGTGCAGAAGATTATCTTTATGCTGAATCTCCTTTATCATCGAGGCATGCTCGCTCATATCTATAACATGCGCCACAACAAAATTTTGATCCTTGCCCTTAACCCTGATTGCTGTAATCTTACAGGGGATCGGTGTGCCATCAGATGTGTTATGTAACCAATCAAAAGCGTGCATACCTTCTCTAAAAGCATTATTAAGACACTTTATAGCTTTTTCGGAGGAAGAGATTCCATCAGGCTGATATTTGGGAGAAAACTCCAAAAACCTTTTTTTAAAATCATCTTTATTATCAGCGTTAAACATTCTCATACTCGCATCATTGCAGTCGATCATTTTGAGTTCAGCATTCCACAAATGACAAGTATATGGCATTGAGTCAAACATTAACTTAATGTTCCCATAATTTTGTGATTCGATATTATTCACTCTTAACAACTCCTATATTTCTTCAATGTGTCTTGCGAAAAACATCCTCATATTTAATTCATTCAAGCGTATTCAGGACTTTAAGCGCATTCTCAAAATCATAATCATCAATCCGTTCTGCTAATTCTTCCATACCAGCGATACCTTGCAGTTTCTCTACATAGCTAACCGCGCTAAAGTCCCCTTTCTCAAGCAGCGGTCTTAATTTTACAAACAGAACTGCCAATTCTTCAGCGCAGATCTGCACAGCTTTTGGCTTCTCTGATTCTGCTGCTTTCAGCAGAGGTTCATATTCGTGGAGCGCTTTTTCTAATTCTTTATCAATAACAGCAAGCTGTTCAGGTGTATATTTGGCAGGATCTCCGTGTAGAGACTGTTCCAGTGAAAACGCTGCCTCTTGCAGAGCTTTTTTGCCCAGAAATCCAGCACTGCTTTTTAAAGTATGAGCGATCCTGTGTGCGGTTTTGGTATCTCCTGAATTTAGCGAGTCAGTTATTTTTTTCATAGTAACACGATTTTCTTTTACAAAGGTTATAATAGCTTTGCTAAACAGCTCATCTTGCTTGTCTAATTGGGCTTTTTCTCCTTTGGACTTGGATTCAGTACAGATTTTATTTACTGGCAGATGTTTCTTGACGATTTCGTTCAGTTCATTCGCATCTATTGGTTTTGAGATGAAATCATTAAAGTTATTTTCCAGGAACATTTCACGAGCGCCTGATACAGCGTTGGCAGTAAGGGCAATAATTATGAGTTTTTCATATTTTCCACCCAACTTCCTTATTTCCTGTACAGTTTCAATGCCATCCTTTTCAGGCATCATATGATCCATAAAAACAATATCATAATCATTTTTCTTTATAAGTTCGATTGACTTGTCACCTGAATCAGCTGTTTCTGCTTCAATATCCATCAGGTTTAATAAGCCGCATGCTACTTTGAGATTAAATTCATTGTCATCAGTAACCAGGATTCTTGCTTCCGGCGCAAATATAGCTTGCGCTTTATCATTGGTCTCAACTTTTTGGATATTTTCCGGATTGCCCTTTATAATGGGTATGGTAACGGTAAAGGCAGAGCCAAAACCATATTCACTCTCAACACCAATTTCACCATCCATCATTTCAACAAATGATTTACATATTGGAAGTCCCAGACCAGTCCCCATAACAAATCTATTCTTGGTTTTATCAACCTGCTCAAAAGCTCTGAACAGCTTGGGCAGATCTTCTTTTTTTATTCCAGCGCCTGTATCTTCGATCTTAAAAATAAGCTTATCCCCGTTTATTTTTACAGATAACTTGACATGTCCTTTTTCCGTAAATTTTACAGCATTTCCGCATATATTGGTAATAACTTGTCTTAGCCTTATATCATCACCAAAAAGGTAATCAGGTATCTCTTTATCAGTTTCAAACAGAAACTCAAGACCTTTTTTATTAGCAACATGAGTAAACATTGAGATGATATTGTCCATGAATTGATTGAAGTTATAATCAACAGGATGAAGTTCAAGCTTTCCTGCTTCAATCTTTGACATATCCAATATGTCGTTAATAATACTTAAAAGTGAAATAGCAGAATTACTGATATCTTTTACAAAACCCATTTGCCTTGAGTTCAGATCTTCATGTTCCAAAATCTCTGACATCCCTATAATGGCATTCATAGGAGTCCTTATCTCATGGGACATATTTGCCAAAAACGTACTTTTGGCTTTGTTGGCGCTTTGGGCAGCATCCTCCATTGCTTTGCGTTCTGTGATCTCGCGTGCTATCCCCATAATCCCTGTTATTTTATTATTCAGTAAAAGCGGTACCTTGTTTGTTTCAAAGAGCCGCATATTTCCATCAGGATCAGGGACATATTCTTCATATGTCATAATTTTTATCTCATCCATGACTACTCGGTCCATGGCCTTGTAATCCTCTGCTATGTTTTCCGGAATCCCAAGTCCACTTACATCATCCTTTCCAATAAGATCTTCCTCTTTAAGATTAAAATATTGGAGCAAACTTTCGTTACAGCGTGTATATTTTGAATTTGTATCTTTACAGAAAATAAGATCTGGAATTGAATCAAACATTGTTTGGAATATGGCGCTCTCTTTTTCCAGGTTAAGTAAAAGATTCTTTATTTCGGTTATATCCAACAGCGTACCTGCTACGCGAATGGCATTGCCTTCTTCATCGCGTATTGTTATACCTGAGGCACGGTAAAAACCATATTCACCGCCTTTTTTTCGTAAGCGGTATTCCACATCGTATGGTGTCTTGCCAGTCGTGTCCATAAGATGTCTTGCAAAGGAATTAAGAGTTCTCTGCTTGTCATCAGGATGCAGGCGATCGCTCCAACTGCTGAGTATGTTTGGAAAATCAATTTCATCTGTGAATTCCAACATATTTCTGAATTCGTCTGACCACATGAAAGCATTTTTTGGATTGACCGGGTCATCTTTTATAACCTCCATGTCCCATAATCCGATTTTTGCTGCTTTAACTACCAGGTTTAGTTTTGCAAGCTGCAACTTTGTTTCTGCGGCTTGTAAATTTCGGTTTATGGCATTTACCATCATCAACCCTGCTGAATAGAGCAGATTGATCTCTCCTTCTGTGAAAAAACGTTCTTTTATACAGTCATCAACGCAAAACACACCCCAAAACTCATCCTGATAAAATAAAGGAACAGTAACTGTGGATGAAATTCCAAGTGGTTTTAATAAATCCTGGTCTTCTTTAGGCAATGCAGACAAAGGTCCATTAACGTATTCGCCACGAAAGAACAACTCTTTCCATCTATCGCTGTAAGGCACTGCTGTTCCAATATCAACAGGTGGAGCTTTTTTTCCGATTTCGGACAACCATTTATATTTAAGTGCAAAGTGAAGGACTCCGTTATGCATTTCATTTGGCCAAATCTGGACAAAATCCGCATCCATGTACTTGCCAATAAGTTCCATACCTTCCACCAGCGATGCCTCAAAATTATCATCATTCGCTGCTGCAAGAAGCAATTCAGCAGTACGGTTTATAATGTCTAGCAGAGTATCCCGTTTTTCAATGTCATCCGTCATTCGCCGGTATTCTCTTAGGTCGCTGATATATCCTGCTATAAGTTTTTTCCCTTGGTACTCTACTCGAACCAAAGTAATTTCAACCGGTATGGGCTCTCCTTTCACAGAGCGGCGCATCCATTCAACCTTTTGGTAACCTGATTTATAAGTCTCATTGATGAAGTATTTGATCTTATCTATTGAACGCACACCGTCTGGCTGGAATTCTGGTGTAAGTTCAAAATATCTATCTATATATTCCTGCTTGCTTGACAAATTGAACATCTTAACCGCTGCCTGATTACAGTCTATTATATGAAGGTTTTCATCCCAAAAATGTGCGGCAAAAGGGGATGAATCAAGCATGTATTGGATATTTGCACATTCAAATGATTCGTTTTTATCCATTCCAGGCAACTCCTTTATCGTTTATAAAATGTATTTATAATACTGTTATCCTTCACTTATAACAAATCTGTTTCTACCCGATGATTTTGCTTTATATAGGGCCTGGTCTGCTTTTTTAATAAATTCTTCGATTTGGGCCACTGCGCAAGTGGTGGGTATTACAGAGTGAAGTCCAATACTAACCGTTACCTGGGTTTCTACCCCATCTTCTGTCGGGATGACTACTCCCTCAATATTTTTACGTATTCTTTCAGCAACATCCGTAGCGCCGTTAATGTCTGTACCTGGCAGCAAAATGATAAACTCTTCTCCACCCCAGCGCGCATTAAAATCAACAGCCCGCTTTAGCGTTTTTGTGGATATATCTGCAAATATTTTTAAAGCTGCATCTCCCTGTTGATGCCCATATGTGTCGTTGTAACCCTTGAAGTTGTCTATATCCATCACCAAAATACTGATCGGCGTCTTCTCACGGATAGCTCTGTTCCATTCAACATTCAGCCGGTTCTCAAAACCGCGCCGGTTGGATATTTTTGTCAGCGGATCAATAAGACCAATAAGCTCTATAGTTCGAATCTGGTCAACGATCCTGATGTGAGTATTCACTCTGGCTTTAACAATGGCTTGTTTAAATGGTTTTGTTATATAATCAACCGCACCTAAGAGAAACCCTTTTTCCTCGTCCTCGGCGCTTGTTAGTCCGGTTATAAATATAACAGGGATATTATTTGTGGTACTAGATTCTTTTAGTTTTACAATGACCTCAAAACCTGTCATTTCAGGCATTAGGACATCAAGCAATATGAGATCAGGTTTATGTTCCTCGGCAAGCTCTAAAGCCCGCAACCCATTCCTGGCGATTAAAAGATTATACACAGGTGATAAAATACTGCCCAAGATGTCAAGGTTAGTTTTCTCATCATCTGTAATCAGAATGGTAAACTCTTTCTGGGTTTCGATCATAATCTAATTCTCCTCGCTACAATAACTTTAACCTTTGTTACTCATCCTATAGTTGACATTAAAATAGAATAGATAAAATTGCATAATTTTACAACCCTAATAATTTCTACTTAACTTATCCGGATTATAACTCAAAATCAGCCTGTTTAAAATCAACTTTTTACGTTGATAGGCAATTTAGAACATATTTTTTGTATCCTATGGAAAATAATTAGCGAATATCTTCCCTTGAAACTATAAAATATCCTTGAAGTTCTTATAAACAACTGATAAACTATAATAAGTATGAAAATACACAATCTTCTTGAAGAAATAGTAGCCTCATCTGTTAATGAATATTTTAATAGTCTTTCTTCTGATAACAAACTTGAATCTGACTCTGAACAATGCAGGCTGGATATTACATGTTATGTATTAAATAATATGCTTCCAAAATATGTTGTATCAACAAGAGGAATAATCCATCATTCACTCGACTATACAAAAAAAATACAGCTT
>WRCW01000077.1 GCA_009783755.1 Spirochaetaceae bacterium | reverse complement strand
GCTATCTGGTTTGGATTTGATATGCCTGGAAATTCTTTGGGACTTAATCAAACAGGAGCAATGGCAGCAGGCCCTGTATGGGCAAAATATATGAAGGATATACATGAAAATAATCCGGATCTGCCCCCTACAGATTTTAGACGGCCTGAAGGTCTTGTAGAGCTCTCTGTTTGTTCTGTTTCAGGAATGTTTCCTTCTGAATTTTGCAATGAAGGATTTAAAACAGAGCTTTTTATCGCTGGAACTGAATCACGAAAGTTCTGCAATATCCATGAATTTAAATCTGCAAGAGATGCAGAACTTATAAGAAAACTGCAGGATAATTATTTGATCAATCCAATAAGGAGAGATAATATTTTTAATGAAGATAATGATATTCCAAGTATACAATCAATAAGATCAATGAGCGAAGATTCTATATATACAGCAGGTGAAACTATTGACAGGGAACTGTTAGATTAACCAAGGATATATTATGAAAGTAAATATTAAAGATATTGTTGTTTTGAAAAATCGCGTAAGAAAGGATATTGGAAATCTCGATTTTCTGATGGAGAGCATGAATAAATTCGGACAACTGCATCCAATAGTTCTAAATTCAAAATTGCAGCTTATAGCTGGTAACAGACGACTTGAAGCTGCAAAACGCCTTGGCTGGCAAAGTATAGACGCAAATATTATTGATGTTAATAGTAAAGCTGAACTTCTGGAAATTGAGATCGAAGAAAATATACAAAGAAAAGATTTTACAGAAGATGATATTGCAGAAGCATATAAGAGACTTGCAAAATTAAGAAAGAAAAATATTTTTCAGAGATTTTTTAATTTTATTGCAGGAATATTCAAAAAATCGCCCAAGGGATCAGATAAGAACTTATAATCGAGGTGCTTTTTCAACATCAATAGGCTTGCCATCTTTATACACTGCAAAAAACATAGTTGGTTTATTTTCATACACATTTAAGCCTATTTTACCCAATTCAGAACCTGGTTCTACAGAATCACCTACAAGAACATTTGTCTTGTCATTGCCACCATAAACATAAATATAGCCGGAAACTGATTCAACAAAAATTACTCTTCCAAACCCTCTATATGGCCCTTCCCATACAACTTTTCCCGAAGAAACAGAATAAACAGGATCTCCATAATTAGTTGAGATTTTAGAACCCTGGAGCTTGCCTGATAATTCTTTCATTTCTCCTTTTACAGGCCAATAATACTGTGAATAGCTATTTTCATTATTTTGGGAAGATGTTTTACCTTTATCAGCAATCTGTATACCTGGTTGTCCTGGTATTTTTATTACTTGACCTACCTTTAAAAGCGTATCCTTGTTAAAATTATTCTCTTTAAGAAGATCATTTATATTTACATTATGTTTTTTAGCAACACCGTATAAGGTATCCCCTTTTTCAACCTTATATTCTTTTTTTTCTGTAAATTTAGATGGTATTATTAGATTATATCCTGCTTTTATTTTTGAAGGGTCGTCGATCTTGTTAGCAATTAGTATTTCATCAAGCGATACACTATATGACCTTGATATACTATAAAGAGTTTCACCTTTTTGTACTAAATGTCTCTGTTCTTTTGCTGCAATCACATTAGTCAGAATTAAAATAAAAAACAGAACAAAAATTGTTTTGTGCAATTATGTACCCTCAAAAATAAGACCTATATAAATAAAATCGGTCAAAAATCGATAAAACTATAGTTTATATAGCTTAAACTGCACTATACAATCTAAAATAATCTACTTGCTTGAAATATTTTCAATATATCATTATAAATATGTTACTTATAAAATGATTTAAATATATGAAAAAAATTGAAATTAAGCGAATAATTATAGTTTTATCGATATTTATTTTTTTTATTGCTTCTCCGCTGTTTTCTGAAAGCGTGTATAGCTTGGATTTGAAAACAGATATTGCTCTTCTATCTATTTCTGCAGCAATGTTTGTGCCTGTTTTGTTTATTTCCCCTGATCCTGATAGTACAATATCAAAAGATGAGATTAATTTCCTGGACCGTCAATTTATTTATCCATATAACAAGACATTAGATACAATAAGTACTGTTGCAGTAGGTACAACAATTGCATTGCCAATGCTTCCTGTTTTTCAGAATATAAAAGATTTAAATATTTTGGGAACTTATGGGATTATGTATATTGAAGCCTTTCTCTTAACAACTGCAGTCAGGGATATTTTTAAATTATCAGTTTCCAGAAACCGTCCATATACTTATGAAGGCGATATCCCTTCAGGAAAAAAAGATGATTACTATAAAAGCTTCTTCTCAGGTCATACTTGTTATGCATTTTTAGGAGCTACTTTTTTTGCAACAACTTTTTCAAAAGATTATCCTGATTCTAAATGGAAAACCCCTCTTATAATCAGTGGTTATACTGTGGCAACAACAGTTGGAGCATTAAGGATTGCATCAGGAAGCCACTTTGTAACAGATGTTCTCGCAGGAGCATTTGTGGGATCTTTTTATGGATGGTTTATTCCAAATTTGCATATTAAATCAAATAATAAAGATTCATCAGTATTGGTTACACCTGTGGGAAATAGTCTGCTTTTTTCCATTTCATATTAATACTAAAAGTAAAATTTTGTTATATACTGATCAATTAAAGTTATAGTTCCAATTATAGTTACATAAATAGCAAAACCTGTAAGGGATTTTTCTCTTACTATTTTAAGCATCAATCGTACTGAAAATATACCTACTATAGCTGCAGTAACAGTTCCAATAACAATAGGCAATAAAGCGCTGCCTGAAAAAACTATTGCATCACTTTTTATTACATCTTTAAGCTGAAAAACCAGAGCTCCCAGTATAGCAGGAATAGACATCAAAAAGGAAAACCTGGCAGCAAATCCTCGTTCAAGTTTTCTTGAAAGAGCTCCGGAAAGTGTAAGACCAGATCTTGAAACTCCGGGCATGATTGCAATTCCCTGTAAAATCCCGATTATTAGCGCATCTTTCCAGTTCATTTCAGATTCATTTTTTGTTTCTCCAGCTCTTTTTGAGAGGCGTTCAGCAAGAAAAAGTGCTGTTGCTGTAACCAAGAAAAAGAATCCTATATACGAAGCAGAACTAAAAACTTCTTTAATAAAAGCTTTAAAAATAAGAGCAATAACTACTATTGGAATTGTTGCAATTATCAATAATCCTGTTATGCGCTGGATAGGAGCTTTTAATATTTTTAATATATCTTTCCACAGTACAAAAAAAACAGCAAAAAGTGTCCCTATATGAAGCATTGTATCAAACAGAAGCGCTGGTTCTAAAATTCCAAAAACCTTTTGTAAAATAACTAAATGTCCTGAACTGCTGACAGGCAAAAATTCTGTGATCCCCTGAACAATCCCTAATACTATTGCTTCAAATATCCCCATAATTAAAAATCCTTTTTATAATATCTCTTCAATTTCCTTGTGATATTCCTGAAGAGACTTTACCCCACCTTTATTGTTTCTCCCTGCAGCTATTCCCTGGGCAGCTGCAGTTGCAGCAGCTAAAGTAGTAATATATGGTATCTTGTATTTTAAGGCAGCTTTACGAATAACAGCTTCATCTTCTATTGAACCAATTCTTGCACTTGGGGTGTTAATAACCAAAGCTACCTGCCTGTTAACAATTGCATCAAGAACGTTTGGTCTTTTCTCACCTATTTTTGAAATTAATTCACATTTTACTTTGCCATTCTGGAAAAAATTTGCTGTCCCTTCTGTTGCAAGTATTGTAAATCCAAGTTTAACAAATAATTTTCCAACATTTAATATTGATTCAGCAGGAAAAGCATCTTTATCAGCAAAGCTTATAAGTACTTTCCCAGCCCCTTCGGATGGATCAAGTTCCGATGGCAGAAAGTTGCCTGCCCCTTCCTGAGATTTATAGAAAGCAAGGGCAAAGTTGTCAGAAAGCCCAAGAACTTCTCCAGTAGAACGCATTTCTGGGCCCAGGACAGGATCAACTTCCTGGAATTTATCAAATGGGAAAACAGCTTCTTTTGCTCCATAATGGGAAAATTTCTTTTCATTTAATTTTAAATCTGAAAGTTTTTCGCCAAGCATGACTCTTGTAGCATATTTTGCCATTTGAGTATTACAAACTTTAGAAACAAGAGGAACTGTGCGGCTCGCTCTTGGATTTGCTTCAAGAACATAGACTTTATCATTTTCAATAGCATATTGCATATTCATTAGTCCGCGCACATGAAGAGCTTTTGCTATTTTCGTGGTATAGGCTTTGATTTTTTTAAGGTTTTTCTGGTTTATTGAAACTGGAGGTATTACACATGCTGAATCTCCTGAGTGTACTCCTGCGAGTTCAATATGCTCCATAACAGCGGGAATATACACTTTTTTACCATCAGATAACGCATCTGCCTCACATTCAAGAGCATTGCGAAGAAAACGGTCGATCAAAAGCGGTCTGTCCGGAGTAACTCCTACGGCTTTTGCAACATATTCCTTTAACATATTTTCGTCATATATAACTTCCATTCCGCGACCTCCAAGAACAAAAGAGGGGCGAATCATAATAGGATACCCTATCCCATTTGCAACTTTAGTTGCTTCCTCAATATCAGAAGCCATTCCTGACTCTGGCATTGGTATTTCAAGGCGCTCCATCATTTTTCTGAAAAGGTCGCGGTCTTCGGCTATATCAATACTGTCAATGCTTGTACCTAATATTTTTACCCCCTGATCTGAAAGTTCTCTTGCTATATTAAGGGGGGTTTGACCTCCAAACTGTACAATAACACCTAAAGGCTTTTCTTTTTTATAGATCTGTAAAACATCTTCCAGTGTTACAGGTTCAAAATAAAGTTTATCGCTTGTATCATAATCTGTTGAAACTGTTTCCGGGTTGCAATTGACCATTATTGTTTCATAACCCTGGTCGCGAAGTGCAAATGCAGCATGTACACAACAGTAATCAAATTCTATTCCCTGCCCTATTCTGTTAGGCCCGCCGCCAAGGATCATTATTTTCTTTTTATTTGATGTTGCTTTGGACACATCAGGCGCATTATATGTGGAATAATAGTAATATGCATTTTCTTTGCCTGAAACAGGTACAGCATGCCATCCTTCAACTATGCCAAGTTCTGTGCGCCGTTTTCTAATATCTTTTTCCCTTATGCCAAGGATCTTTGCTAGATATTTATCGGAGAATCCATCTTTTTTTGCTTTTATCAAGTCTTCATCTGATGGTAAGTGACCGAGTGTTTTTAATATCTCTTCTTCAAAATCCACAAGCTCTTTCATTTGATCAAGAAAATATTTTTTTATGTATGTGATTTCATAGAGCTTTTCAATATCTGCCCCTTTTCTTATGGCTTCATATAAAATGAAGTAGCGTTCACTTGTTGGATGGTGAAGCATATCCATTAATTCATCCAGAGATTTTCTGTTAAAATCTTTTGCAAAACCAAGACCATGTCTGCTATTTTCAAGACCACGAATCGCTTTTTGAAAAGTCTCTTTAAAAGTTTTGCCAATTGCCATAACTTCGCCAACAGCTTTCATTTGTGTTCCAAGTACATCTTCAACACCACGGAATTTTTCAAAAGCCCAGCGTGCGAATTTTAAGACAATATAGTCTCCGGAAGGGGTATATTTTTCCAGTGTTCCATCCCGCCAATATGAAATCTCATCCAGGGTTATTCCTGTTGCAAGTTTTGCGGAAACCAAAGCTATTGGAAATCCTGTAGCTTTTGATGCCAATGCAGAAGAACGTGAAGTCCTGGGGTTGATCTCAATAATTACAACACGCCCTGTCTTTGGATCATGGGCAAACTGAACATTTGTCCCCCCTATAACTCCTATGGATTCAACGATTTTAAATGATAATTCCTTAAGTTTTTTTTCCAGTTTTTTATCTATTGTTAAGAATGGAGCAGCGCAAAAGGAATCTCCGGTGTGTACACCTACTGCATCAATATTCTCAATAAAACACACAGCTATCATCTGATTTTTGCTGTCCCGCACAACTTCAACTTCAAGTTCTTCCCATCCAAGGATTGACTCTTCGATAAGACATTGGTGAGTTAAAGAAAGTTCAAGTCCTCTTCCAACAATTGTACGGAGTTCTTCAACATTATAAGCAAGACCTCCTCCGGATCCTCCCATTGTATATGCAGGTCTTACAACTACAGGATAAGAAAGCTCTTCTGCAATTTTTTCTGCATCTGCAACTGAATATGCAATATCTGAAAGAGGTGTATCAATGCCAAGCTTTTGCATTGTCTGTTTAAAAATCTCCCTGTCTTCCCCTTTTTTGATTGCCTCAAGATTAACACCAATTACTTTTACATTATATTTTTCAAGTATTTTTGCATTATGCAGTTCTGAAGCAAGATTAAGCCCTGTTTGCCCCCCTAGATTAGGTAAAAGAGCATCAGGTCTCTCTTTTTCAATAATTTGTTTTACTCTTTCAAGATTTAGCGGTTCGATATAGGTTGCATCTGCCATTACAGGATCTGTCATGATCGTTGCGGGGTTTGAATTAACAAGAACGATCTTGTATCCCTGTTCACGAAGAGCTTTACATGCCTGAGTTCCTGAATAATCAAATTCACATGCTTGTCCAATTACAATTGGCCCTGATCCTATTATTAATACTTTTTTTATATCTTCCCGCTTCATTTGTTCCCCTCATTTATTATCCGGTGTTAATGTGTAACATTGTGTTTACATTATGGACAGATTCTACTTAGATAGTCATATGTATTTTTATGCATAAAACTGTATTTTAATACATAAAAATTATCATATTATCAAAATAATGAGAAGTAGAAAATAATATTTTTTTAATATTTATTATGGTAAGTTGCAAACAGCAGCTATATGCTAAATAAATTTTCTTAATCTTAGAATATTTTTATTTTCAAACATCCCTTCGGTCAAAAATAGTTCTTTTAGTCCCGGATGTATCTTGTCGTATGCTTCCTCTGTCAGATAAAAATTACCTGATTTTGTAAATTTTTGTCCTAAATGAAAAGTGTAATTTATTGCATCAGAAACAATAGTTCCGGTATTACCGCGATCTTTATAAACAGTTTCTCCTACATGGAGAGCAAGCTTGTAAGACATCTCTGTTTTAAAAGGAAAATCCTCACAACTTGCTATAGGTGCATTCATTATAAGTTTTGATGCTGTTACAGCCACATCATGACATTTTTTCGTATATGGGAATAAAATAAGACCACCAAACTCATTCCACATCCATATTCTGCCATTTATTTTTTCTATATGCTGCCTTATATAGTTATAAAAAACTTGTTTGACTTGTTTTAAAAAAGCCTGGCCCCCTTTTCTTTTCCACTCAGCGTTTAACTCTATTTCTGTATAAAGAAAATAAAAAACATATTCCTGACCAGTTTTAACTTTTTTCCATTCTCCATCAGGAACTAATTTGGCAGAAAACTCTTTTTTGCTTGCAGTAGGCGATTCTTTTTTTGTTTTTTCATCTTTCTTTTCATCCACTACAACAGGGATTTGCGCTTTCGCAGAAAGAACATTTTTAATGCGTTTATGACTAATTCCTTCCCAAAGTTGATTTTTTCCCAAATAATCGGAAGCACCAGCATGAAAAAAAGCAGCAGGATCTATAGCAGCAGACTGTGAATCAATTATTCCAAGAAAAACAATTTTCTGTTTTAGAAGTGATTTTATTTCTTCCCAATATTCTTTTTCCTTTTTTTGACAAATATCAAAATATACAATAATGGGGTCAGATAAGCTTTTTACATATTTTTTATAATTTGCCATACAAGCTTTTACAAGCTCATATCCTGATTTATAAAGAGGAAAAAAGCTTTCTTCTATATCTTTTTGATCACTTATAATTAATACTTTCATTTGCCTTCCAACTTAAATTCATAGTTATAACACTCAGTAGAGCCTTTTCCTTTCATGAGATTTATACCAATTCTTGCAATATTATCCAACATGACCTTAACTGGCTGGCTAATTGTCATTGTTCCTGGTTTTGTAAAATGGGATTCGATTTCTACTACTTTTTTAACAGTTTCACAAGCTTTTAGCTCTTCCTCACTAGGCGAATAATCATAAGGTCCTGAATGGACAGCAACTCTGATTTTTAAAGGTGATTTTAAAGGGCAATCTAAATAGTTATAGAAAAAAAGCTCATGCAAGATCTCTTTTCCTGCCATTACTGCGTTTTGCTGTTTATTGCCAAAAAAGAACGAAGCAAGCCCGCCATCCCCATCCCAGCTCCAAATACGCCCATTTCTTTTTAAAACAGATCTGGTTGTAATTTGCATAAGATGATCATAAGCTTTTCGAACATCTTTTTCTGAATTTTCCCTTACTATAATAGAGTTGTCTGCTATATCAAGACGCATAAAAGCAAAACCATACTCTTTTCCCTGTTTTAAAGCTCCCCAATTCCTGGTAATACTATATCTTGAATCTTCAACAAAGAAGTTATTTTCTCTATCATAAATATAACCTAATTCAAAAACACCAGAAATAATGTCATTCATATACGGTATTGAGTATCTTCGTCCCATAACACCGCTATTTCCTGCTTCTACCATTAGCAAAACAAAGTCTATAAAATATTCATTTTTGATAGTATCTGTTATAATTTGACGGGCTGCATCTTTATTAGGTATAGCCATGCTTCTTGGGAAACCAAGTCGACCATATAGATCATAATTTGGAATTACTTTTCGAGCCAGAACAATCATTACATCTGTATTCATTGATTGAGCAAGAGCTTTTACACAAGTACTGATTAATAGGTTTCCTACGCGCTTCATTTTTTTATAGATAGTAGATTAATATAAAAGCGTCAAGTAGCG
>WRCW01000076.1 GCA_009783755.1 Spirochaetaceae bacterium | reverse complement strand
CGGTATTTTAGGAGGAAAAAGTGGCAGTAGTTACAATGAAAAATCTACTGGAATCTGGTGTACATTTTGGTCATCAGACAAAAAGATGGGATCCGAGAATGAAAAAATACATTTTCGCAGAAAGAAACGGAATCCACATCATCGATCTTCAAAAAACAATTACAGCAATCAAAGATGTTTACGATTTTGTCAGAAAAACTGTCCATGACGGAAAGTCAGTTCTTTTTGTTGGTACAAAAAAACAGGCGCAAATGGCTGTGGAAAAAGAAGCTAAAAGATGCGGAATGTTTTATGTAAACAACAGATGGTTAGGCGGAATGCTTACCAATTTTGCAACAATCAAAAAATCAATAATGAGGCTTAAAAAAATCGAGAAAATGGAAGTCGATGGAACTTTTGAAAGCCTTACAAAAAAAGAAATCTCATTATTAATGAAAGAAAAAACATCGCTCGAAAAAAACCTCGGTGGTATCAAAGATATGAAAGAACTTCCCGGAGTTCTTTTTGTAATAGATACAAAAAAAGAAGCAATTGCAATTGCAGAAGCAATAAGATGCAATATCCCTGTAGTAGCAGTTGTTGATACAAACAGTAATCCGGAAGGAATCACATTCCCGATCCCGGGAAACGATGATGCTATACGCGCAATTACACTTTTTACACAAACTATAGCTAATGCAGTTGTTGAGGCAGATAATGAAATAGGGCTTCAGATCATTGAACATCTTCAGGAAGATGAAGAGGGGACTTCTTCTGAAAAAACTGCTACAGCAGATGCAGAAGATTCAGCAGTTGAGAAAGTTCCTCTTGGTGCAGCAATAAGCACCGGTGAAGCAAAAGAAGAAGCAGCAGCAACAGATGATAAATTCACAACCGAAGATTATTCAAATTATGTGCCTGAAGAAAGTTCAAAAAAAGAAGAGCCTGATCATGATGCCGACCTGGATATTGATACAGACAAATTTTATAAGGATTAGGAGTTTAATGTGGAAATAAAACCAACAGATGTAAAAAAACTTAGAGATAAAACAGGTGCAGGGATGATGGACTGTAAAACAGCACTTACCGAAGCATCCGGAGATTTTGATAAAGCTGTAAAAATTCTCAAAGAAAAAGGGCTTGCAGCAGCTGCAAAGCGCAGCAGCCGGGCAACCCAGGAAGGAAAAATATTTACAAAAATAAGTGAAGGGAAAGCAGTAATACTTGAACTCTCCTGTGAGACTGATTTTGTTGCAAGAAATGAAAACTTTATAAAACTGGGCAAAGAACTTGCAGAAGAGATAATAGCTTCAGGGGCAGATACTGTGAATGAAAAACTTTCAGGAATGGTTACAACTGCGATCAGTGTGCTAAAGGAAAATATGACTCTTAAGAGATTTAAAACTCTTTTAGTGGCAAATAATGAATATGCTGTGGATTATATACATGGTGAAGGAAATATAGGCACGATCATAAAACTTAGAGCTGAGAATCCCGAAGTATTTAAAAAAGATGTTGTGAAAACACTTGCTGTTGATCTTACTCTTCATGCTGCAGCTTTTGCTCCAATGGCTCTGTCTGAAAAAGATATTTCTGAAACTTATATGAAAGAGCAGGAAGATATTTTTAGAAAACAGAGTGAAAATCTTAATAAACCTGAAAATGTTCTTCAGGGAATTATAAAAGGAAAAATCAGTAAACATCTTTCGGAAATATGTTTTTTAAATCAACCTTTTGTTAAAGATGATAAGAGAAAGGTATCTCAGGTTCTTGCTGATATTTCAAAAGAAGCAGGAAGTAAAATAGAACTTTTAAGTTATCTCTATTATAAACTTGGAGAAAATGCTTAATTTTAAACACTCCTGTGCTGCGCCGATGGTCGTGCATTGCACAGGATGGTGTGGAGTAGCCGAAAGACAGACAGTGAGCGATCCTTGTAGTTAAACAAGGACATGGCGAGTTGGCTAACCCTACGGCAAGGATGCCTGGATAAAGTACATAGAAACTATATGGAGTATACGGAGTTATTTGATGGAAGGAATAAAATCAAAATCTGAAGATAAAATGAAAAAATCTCTTGCAACTCTTGGAGAAGAATTTGCAGGAATAAGAACAGGAAGAGCATCGGCAGCTCTTTTTGAAAAAATTTCTGTTGATTACTATGGACAGAGTACACCTTTAAACCAGGTTGCAACAATATCAGTACCTGAGGCAAGGCTTGTTGTTATACAACCATGGGATAAAGCTGTTATAAATGATATTGAAAAGGCTTTGCAGAAATCGGAACTTTCTTTAAATCCCAATAACGATGGAAAAGTTATAAGAATCAATATTCCTCCTCTAACCGAAGAGAGAAGAAAAGAGCTTGTAAAAACAGCAAAAAATGTAGCTGAAAAGTACAGAGTTGCAATGAGAAATATAAGGCGCGATGCCAATGATGAATTAAAAAAGAAGTTAAAGAGCAGTGAGATCACAGAAGATCAGGAAAAACAGGCTGTGGATCATATACAGAAAATGACTGATAATTATATCAACGATATAAATAAAAAGCTTGAATCCAAAGAAAAAGAAATTATGGAAATATAATGGGTGATAAAAAACTGCCTGTACATGTTGGGATCATAATGGATGGAAATGGAAGATGGGCGCAAAATCTGGGGAAACCCAGAAGTTTTGGTCATCAGGAAGGTTTGAAAACAGCAAAAAAAATAGCTTTGGCAGCGCTTAACGAAGGGGTAAAGTATCTTTCATTATATGTTTTTTCAACCGAAAACTGGAAAAGAACAGAAGAAGAAGTTTCTTTCCTTATGCATCTTATAAAAAACCATTTAAAAACCGAGTATGATTTTTACATGGAAAAGGGAATTAGAGTTTTGCACTCAGGAGATTTGGCGAGACTTCCAAAAGAGATACAGAAAGAAATAACAGATGTAACAGAAGCAACTGCATCATTTGATAAACTTGCTGTAAACCTTGCAATCAATTATGGAGGCAGAGACGAAATTATAAGAGCAGTAAATAGATGGGTAAAAAACAGATCCAATACAGAGAATTTGGAAGAAAACAATTTTTATAAATATCTTGATCTTCCAGATATGCCAGACCCTGACCTTATAATAAGAACAGCCGGAGATTTAAGGCTTAGTAATTTTTTGCTATGGGAGAGCGCTTATAGTGAATTCTATTTTAGCAGAAAAACATGGCCTGAATGGACAGAAGAAGATTTTTCTAATGCTATTCAGGATTATATGATGAGAGAGAGAAAATTCGGAGCATTGTATGACAGAAAAAAAGATGAGTAATTTAAAATTAAGAATACTTCTTATTTTTGTTGCAGTCCCATTGCTTTTTGGAATAGCTGTTTATCTTCCTTACTTTAATTATCTGGCAATTTCTCTGTTAGCAGCATTTTTTATAATCAGCGGCTCTTACGAAACATGGAAACTTTTTTACGGACAATGCAGAAAAGGCGATTTTATTTTTGTTACAATAATTGCTTATTCCATTCCTGCTATTGTTTATCTTGAATCTGCAAAATTTCTGCCGTATAACACTATTTATTATTTTTCTGGAATATTGATTTTTATTATTTTTCTCTTTCAGGTTTTTAATAAAAACGAGAGCACCTTTGCAGAAATCAATAAAAGAACATCTTCATTGCTCATTATTTTATTTTATCCTGGATTGTTTTTTTCTTATTCAATAAGATTTTCTACGCTCCATTATCCTTCATTTGCATTTGTTCTGTTTATGTGTTTGGTATTTCTTAATGATATTTGCGCTTATATATCAGGAATGTTATGGGGCAAAAACAATAGAAATATAATACCTATAAGTCCTAAGAAAAGTCTTGTGGGATTTATAGTTGGATTTTTATTTTCTGTTCTTGTTGCATCTGTAGCTTATTTTATCAAGCCGCAGTTTTTTGCAGAGAAATATCATTATGCTCTTATTATAGGAGTTTCAATAGGGATTGTTTCGATTATAGGTGATTTATGTGAATCTGCTATGAAAAGATCTGCAAATATAAAAGATTCGGGAAATGTTTTACCAGGGCGTGGTGGAATTTTAGACAATATAGATTCACTTATTTTTAGTGCACCTGTATTTTATTTTATGGTAAAATATATAATCGTTCACGGATAAAAATGAAAAAAGTTATTATTCTCGGATGTACAGGTTCAATTGGTAAAAGTGCAATTGATGTTATAAAAAGTAGTCCAGAGAGTTTTAAGATAACTGCTTTGTCTGCCCACTCAAATGAAGAAGAACTTCTGAAACAAGCTAAAATATTTAATGTAAAAAATATGGCTCTTACAGGAAAAATACCTGTTGATAAATCAATTGCCTACCATTCTCCTGAAGGGCTGCTTGATATGATATCTGATACAGAAGCAGATATTGTAGTTAATGGAGTTGCAGGCTCTGACGGACTTTTGCCATCAATTGTATCTCTTAAAAGTGGAAAAAATCTTGCGCTCGCAAACAAAGAAACTATTGTTATGGCAGGAAGACTTATCGCAGATATTGCTTCTAAAAACAACAAAAAAATAATTCCTGTAGACTCTGAACATTCAGCTATATTTCAACTTTTGCAGGGAAAGAAAAAAGAAGATATAGATGAAATAATAATAACTGCTTCAGGAGGAGCTTTCAGGGATCTTCCAGCTTGTGAATTAAAAAATGTAAAACTCGAAGATGCGATAAAACATCCTAACTGGTCAATGGGAACTAAAATTACAATTGATTCATCTTCAATGGCAAATAAAGGACTTGAGGTAATAGAAGCGTATCAGCTTTTTAATCTTCCTCTTTCCAAAATCAAAGTACTGATCCACCCGCAGAGTATGGTACATTCTCTTATCAGAACTACAGAAGGTTCACTCTATGCACAAATAAGCAAGCCGGATATGAGGGTTCCAATTCAAAACGCTCTTACCTGGCCTGAACTTGGTCCTTCGCTTTTCGGCAGACTTGATCTTTCAGGGGTTTCTTTAACTTTTCAGGCTCCTGATTTTGAAAAATACAAAATGCTTAAACTTGCCTATGCTGCTGCGGAACTTGGGCAGGGAAGCTGTATAGCATACAATGCTGCGAATGAGATAGCAGTTGATGCATTTGTAAATAGAAAAATTGATTTTCTGGGAATACCATATATTACAGAACATGCAATAGAAAAACTTAGTTTCAAAGGAATTGACACTATTGAAGATATAATAGAAGCTGACAACAGAACCCGTGCTTTTGTAAATGAAATTTTAGGGGAATATCTTAAAAAATGATAATTGAAATATTTATTAATATAATGGTTGGGCTTTTAGGGCTCGGTATAGTAGTTTTTGTTCATGAAGCAGGTCATTTTCTTGCGGCAAAATCTTTTGGAATAACAGTACAAACTTTTTCAATAGGATGGGGGAAGAAAATTTTCTCTTTCCAAAAAGGGGAAACAGAATATTGCATTTCATTGTTCCCTGTTGGAGGCTATTGCCAGCTTAAAGGAGAAGATATTTTAAAAGAGGCTATTGAAAAAAATAGTGATCACCTGGAAGCAGAAGAGGGAACTCTTTTTGCTGTAGCTCCATGGAAAAGAATAATTATCTTTTTTTCCGGTCCTTTCATGAATCTTTTATTTTCAATTGTTGTTCTTTCTGTGATCTGGTTCAATGGTTTTAGTTATAGCAGTCCCGATAACCGAATAATTTTGGTATCTGATTATAATAACTCAAAACAATTATATCCTGCAGATATTGCGGGATTAAAATCCGGAGATAAAATCATAGAAATTGATAATAAAGTTGTCCGTAATTATCAGGATATGAGGGAAATTATTGCGCTTAATCCCCAAAAGGAAATGAAGATAAAAGTTATCAGGGGTGAAAGAACAGTAGAGTTAAAAATTGAACCCAGTCTTAATAAAACCACAGGAGCAGGGATAATAGGCGTATATCCGTGGATGGATCCTGTTATTTTAAAAGTCGTGCCTGAATCACCGGCAGATCTGGCAGGATTATTGCCTGGAGATCAAATAATCGAAGCTTCAGGAAATCCTGTTAAGAATCATATGGATTTTTTTAGCAGGATTGAAACAAAACCGGAAAAGATAGATATAAAATATATCAGAAATAAAACAACATATTCTGCATCGCTTGCATTAACTTATAATGAAAAAGGGCAGACAAATCCAGGTTTTATATTTAATATCTATGAATATTCAACTCCAAATTATTCTCCGTTAGGCGCATTAGTAAAAGGGGTCAAGGAATCTTTTTCTACTCTTTTTATTACAATAAAGGGATTGAAAACTCTTTTTAAAGGTGTTGATATAAATCAAGCTGTAGCAGGGCCTATTCGCATAACCTATATGGTAGGAGAATTTGCAACAACAGCATTTGGCGAAAGCTTTAGGGCAGGAGTAATAAGTTTTTTTCAATTTCTTTGTTTGATAAGCATAGCTCTGTTTTTTATGAACCTTCTTCCAATACCGGCAATTGATGGCGGTCAAATTGTTTTTTCTTTTTGCGAAATAATATTTAGAAGAAATTTCAGGCCAAAGGCAATTTATCGTTATCAGATTATAGGATTTATTTTTATATTTTTACTATTATTTTTTACCCTGTTTAATGATATATTATTTTTTATAAATAAGTGAGGCGTAGTATGAAAGTTATGATGCCATGCCATTGCGGGCATAGATTGGATTATGAATATGATGATGAAGTTGAAATAACACCGGAAATATATTCAGATATTATTCATGGGAATTACATGAGTGTGGTTTGCGAAAAATGTGGAATAACTCTAAAACCAGAATATCCTGTAATGTTTACATATTCTTTAAAATCAACGCAAATGAAAATATTTTGGATACCTGAACTTCAACGAGATTCTTTTTTAAGAGGAAATTCTCAGTTTAACTATAAAAAGACCGACAGATTTGTTATTGGTTTTATGGAGCTTACAGAAAAATTAAAAATATTCGAGACAGGTCTTGATGATATAGTGGTTGAAGGTGTCAAATATTATATACTCTCTAAAATTGAGAATGAAAACAATATAGAGAATGAGATATTAATCTACTTTAATGGACTAGAAGAAAATAATCTCATTTTTCATATCCATGGACTTAAAGAGAATAATGTAGGGATTCTTAATATTAATAAGGATTTTTATGATTTGACTTCTGAAAAGATTAAAGATCTAATAAATGAAGAACCTTTTAAAAGTTTTCTTACTCCGCCATATGTCTCAATCTTAAAAATCTATAGAGAGTATACTGATAATATCCCGACTGATAATCCGCCAAAGAAATAAGATAAAGTTATCTCCAGATGGTTGCAAAACAGGATCATTTTTAAGGTTTTGTTTTGCACCTTTGGGCATATAAAGACAAGTAGTTAGCTGTGAGAAGGGTTATCTTTGACTTTTTTTATTGCAAGTTTTACTGCTTTATTTAGAGTTTCAACATATTTTGCATCCGGAACAGTTGTATAAAGTGAGCCTTTAAGAGAAGTTTTGTAGAGTGGTTTTATATTATTAAGAGCAAGCCCCATTATATCAAGAATACAATCCTGGCAATCGCAAATTGTATTGTCTTTTTCCATTTCTTTTCCAAGAGCTTCTTTTACAAGTTCTTCTGATTCATTGATAAGATAGTCAAAACTATATAAATTATTTAAATCCATTTTATTCTCCATTTTTTATTATACTCTTGCTCTATTTTAATCAAAAACTGGTTGTTATAGCAACTAATTTTATCATCTTCTTTTAGTTTTCGCTCTTATCTTTGGATTCAAATCGTGTATATTTTGGAATAAATACCATTTTTATTTCTCCAATAGGACCATTTCTTTGCTTTGCAATTATTACATCTAATTCAATGACTTCGCTATTTTCAGGTTTTGCCTCATCTTCGTTTTTTTCCTTATGAAGGAATATTACAAGGTCTGCATCCTGCTCTATGGAGCCAGACTCCCGCAGGTCTGCAAGTGTTGGTTTGTTTTTTGCAGCATCACGTCTTACCTGGGAAAGAACTACTATTGGAATATCGAGCTCTCTTGCAAGAGCTTTTAGTGATCTTGATATTTCTGCAATCTGTTCATGCCTTGGAATTGCTCGGTTTTCTGCCTGGATAAGTGTAAGATAATCAACAAAAATTATTTTTACCCCATGATCTCTTATCATTTTTCTGGAAAGAGCCCTAAGATCAAGAATTTTTAAATCAGAAACAGATGAGAGGTATAGAAGATCAAGTCCTTCGTAAATTTCTCCAACTGCACCATGAATCTTGTTTATTTGAAGTTCTGAAAGCATTCCTGCTCTTATAAAATTACTTGCTACTCTTGCCTCCGAAGAGATAAATCGCTGCATTATTGCCTGTTCAGACATTTCCAGTGAAAAAAAACCAACAGGGATTTTATGTCTTATGGAAATATTTGCTGCCATTGAAAGCGCAAATGCTGTTTTCCCAACAGAAGGTCTTGCCCCAATAACTATGAATTCCGACTTTTGAAATCCATTTGTAATTTTATCAAGATCTTTAAATCCTGATGGTATCCCTGTGCATGAATCACCGGAAGCCATTAATTTTTGGATCGCTTCCATTGCGCCTGGAAGAAGTTCTTTTAGCGAATTATATTTTGTGGTAGATCTTTTTTCTATAATTTCAAAAATTAGTTTTTCTGCTTTTTCAAGAACATATGCGGTCTCTGTTGTATCATCAAAAGCACGTAATGTAATTTCACCGGATATTTTAATTAGTCCGCGCCTAACGCTGTTTTCCTGTACGATTTTTGAATAGTATTCAACATTTGCACTGCTTGGAACTTCAGAGGTGAGTGAAGAAACATAGGAAGCCCCTCCGCAACCATCAAGCCTGCCGCTATTGCGCAGTTGTTGCACGACAGTGAGTATATCGATATTCTCCCCTCTATCAGCGAGATCAAGTATTGCTTTAAAAATTATTTTATGGCTGTTTTTATAAAAATCATCCGGACGCAGATACATTAGAACAGTATCCAGTGCTTCCGGATTTAGTAATATTGCCCCAAGTGTTGCTTTTTCCGCT
>WRCW01000075.1 GCA_009783755.1 Spirochaetaceae bacterium | reverse complement strand
GATTTTTTTGAGTCATAAACAAAGTATGCCTGAGCATTCATATCAGTATTTTCACCAATAATCTTTATTGAGTTTTTATTTGCGCCTACTGTTCCATCAGAACCAAAACCCCAGAAAATACAGTTGATAACATCATCAGCAGCAACATCTATATCATCTGTTACAGGGATAGAAAGATTTGTAACATCATCTTCGATTCCTACTGTAAAACTGTGAAAAGCTTTGCCATCTAAGTGATCAAAAACTGCTTTTGCCATGGCAGGAGTAAACTCTTTGCTTGAAAGACCATATCTTCCGCCGATTATTTTTATATTTTTTCCATTGAGAGCTGCGGCAACATCAGTAAACAAAGGTTCTCCGATTGCTCCTGGTTCTTTTGTTCTGTCAAGAACTGCTATTTTTTTACAAGTTGATGGAATTGCATTTATAAAAGCATTAACAGAGAATGGCCTAAAGAGTCTTACTTTTACAAGTCCTACTTTTTTGCCCTGTGATACAAGTTTATTGACTACAAGTTCAATTGTGTCGCAGCCTGAACCCATTGCAATAATAACGCTTTCTGCATCTTTTGCTCCAACATAATCAAAAAGATGGTATGATCTTCCAATAACTTTTCCTACTTTATCCATATATTCCTGGATTATTGCAGGAAGCTCGCTATAATATTTATTTACAGTTTCTCTTCCCTGAAAATAAACATCCGGGTTTTGCGCTCCTACTTTCAGTACTGGTTTGTCTGGCCTTAAAGCTCTTTCTCTGAATTTTTCTATATATTCAGGTTCGATAATCTTGCTAATGGTCTCATAGGAAATTTCATCAACTTTCATTACTTCATGTGAAGTTCTAAAACCATCAAAAAAATTAAGGAAAGGGATTTGTCCTTTTAGTGTTGCAAGATGTGATACTACAGCCAGATCCATTGTTTCCTGGATAGAATTGGCTGCCATAAGAGCAAAACCTGTATTTCTTACAGACATTACATCTGAGTGGTCGCCAAAAATTGAAAGAGATTGGCATGCAAGAGATCTTGCTGATACGTGAAATACTGTCGGCAACATTTCGCCTGCGATTTTGTGCATATTTGGGATCATAAGCAATAATCCCTGAGATGCTGTGAATGTTGTGGTTAAAGCGCCTGCAGTAAGAGAACCATGTACTGCTCCGGCTGCTCCTGCTTCTGATTGCATTTCTACTACATCAACTGTTTTTCCAAAAACATTTTTTCTTCCAACTGATGCCCATGAATCTGCATACTCTCCCATTGTGGATGAGGGGGTTATTGGATAAATTGCTGCTATTTCGCTAAATGCATAAGCTACATGGGCTGCAGCAGCATTACCGTCAATAGTTACTTTGGTATTTTCCGACATTATTTTTTCCTTATTTTTAGATTTTTTTAGTTTAATACTATAATTTAATTATAATTTGAATAATGGTAAAATACAAACATATTTTGCTTCTTAACCTCTAAAATAGGCTATTTCTAGCTAATTTTATTATTTTTTTCTTTGAAATGAGAATCGATAATCGATATACACCTATAAAAAACTTCCAAAATCACTAAAAAAAATCTCAAAATCTTTAAAATAATCTAGTTTATATAATTATATTTTCTGGTTGAGGAAACATTTTTTTGGTTTAAGGACTATCTTTCTGCCAAAAGCAGTCTTAGAAATTCCGGTCTAAAGAAAAGATTCAGTAAATTCTGTGATATAAGCTGATTTTTGTCATCTTCTTTTAAATCTATTACAGGCAGATTATTCTCAAAAGAATTTATGATCTTAAAAAACATAGCGGCAAATGATCTGAATGAAAAATAATCTGCTATTTTTAAAGGATCATAAGTTTGTTTTGTTTTTACTACTTTTAATATTTTTTCTGTTAAACTGTTATTTACATTTTTTACATCTTTTTTATAAACTTTGTCATCTGAAACTTTGGTAAGGATTTCTATTTGCAAATATACCGGTAAATATGAGAAATCAACCAGATCCAGGTTCAGGATGGAGTCTATCTGATGTAATGCCAGTTCAATACTATGATTTTCAACTATTTTTAAATACCTTCTTATACTGTCAAAATATAGTTGTTTTACTTTTTCTCTATCTTTCTGGCTTACAGGAACTTTAATAAGGTTATAAAAGAATGATGCTGTATTTTTAAATATATCGCTGAAACCTTCCTGTATATCAAGATATTTTGTTATTACAGGTTTATTCCACAACAAAGAGTCAATCATGTGATATCCAAAACCTTCCATAATGGAAGAGGATATTACAAAATCCGAAGCATTTATTACAGTTTCCAAAGGAACAGCTTCGCCGTAAATATTACTTCCGCATCCCCATATTCCGGGGATATATCCTTTTTCAAAGCACTCTTTAACAGTATCAGAATATTTTTTCTCCTGGGCAGAAATTCCCGGCAAAGTTACAATAAGGTTAAAACCTTTTCCGGTTATTTTTGCAAGAAGCGCAGCTTCCAATATATTTTTTCTCCGAATTGTTCTTACAGGATATAGCGCAAAGGAATTTTCAGGATTTAAAGCAGGGAAATAACTTTTGAATTGCTCTATAAGTTTTTCTTTGCATAATTTTTCAACTGCTGCATCTGCTTGTGTTGTTATATTTTTAGTAATGGTATTTTTAATTTTATTATTTTGAATAAGTTCTTTTTTACTAAGACCTGAAACTGGGTCATATAAGAGCCATACAAGTTTATCAGGAATTCCTGCTTCCTTCAGGTAACGCTCATCACGAGCATTTATTGTTGCATACCTTATATTACTTACTACAGGATACATCGTATATTTTTTTTCTACTAGAAAACGGTAATTATCCGGCCTGGCACATTCAGGAAAGTCGTGAATCTGCAGAATGGCATTTTGATCATTATTTTTTTGAAGATATTCTGTTATTATTCTTGTGAAAACAGGATTTTTTCCCAGATGATAATTATGTATCCACCAGATAAAACCTTTATATTTTTTTAATAGCAGAACTATTTTTTCTTCGATATCTTGTTCTGTATACTTGTAATTATCAGACAGATAGTCTAATGCACTATCAATATCATATTTTATAGCTATGGCTGTTTCTTCTGATTGTATGATTTTTTCCTGAATTATATTATCAAGATTTTCTCCTTTTCCTGATATTAAAACGATTTCTTCGATGATAAAGGAATTTAAAGAAGCATATTTAATAATTGCATTTACTGCGTTGATTGCAACAGTTGTTATACCGCCTGGGAGAAAATGATAGTGAAATAATGCAATTTTTATTTTTTTCATTTTAAATGATTGTCGCCCTATATATTTTTGTCAAAATCATCAATTACCTTATAATTTAAAACTTTAATCGTTACCTAGTCCGGTTACATTATCTGCCGGCAAGGAAAATACTATTCCTTTGGCATTGGTATTAAGACCATGTTCTTTGCTTATTGCCTGCATAGTACTTACTTTATTTTCCTTGCTGCACAGTATAAGGATAATCTCTTTTTCGTCCTGAACCGATATGCCAAAAAATTTAATTGCCCCTTCATGGCCTTGTCCTCTGGCGCTTATAACAGTACCTCCGGATGCTCCTGCTTCATGGGCTGTATCCATCAATTCATCACTGTAACCACGGTTTACTATTGATACGATTAGATCGTGTGTGAATGTGTTGCGAGAAACTTCATTTGCCATTGTGTCTCCTTCGGCTTTACTTAGTGCCTGTTCTAAAGAGATTTTTTGATTTTTATGAATGCTTTGCTTAAAAACAAGCAAAACAGGATCATTGATTGCTGAAAGAGGAATTGAAAATGCTACCCCTTGTCCATGTTTTCTAAATCTTAGTTTTTTTCTCGCTTCCTTGATCAAAATCGGAACAAGTACTGCCTGCTCCAGGCATAAAAGCACTGCCTTGTTACCTTCTCCAATACCAAAAAGATCCAGGATTTTTTTTTCTGCAATTCTTATTCCTTTAAAATGAAAATGAAAGCGAACTTTTTCTTCTATAAAAATATTGGAAATGATATTGGAAATTTTCCACTCTACTATAAAAAAAACCAGCTTAAGGTTAGGAGTTTCTGTTTGAAGAGGTTGTACTATCTGTTCTTTCGCTTTGCAAGGCGATTTGGTCTGTTGTCCGGAAAATAACCTTGAGAATATGGATCCTTTTGCCATTAAATAACCTCATCGAATACAGTAATCTTGTCCCAATCAATGGCTGTGTATGTTGTCACATTACATATAGATGCAGTCATAGCATCGGTCAAGGCATGTGCTTTTTTAGCCTTGAATTGATATAAAAGACCCATCAATTGTATAACAATGGTAGGTGTCATGGCAACTATGGCTACAATACCTACAGCATAGTTCATTATATCCCTTTCTGCCCCCTGTGCTACTCCGAATGCAAACGGCAGCAGGAAAGTTACGCTTATGGGACCTGAGCATACAACACCGGAATCAAAGGCAATAGCAGTGAATATTCTTGGTGCGAAAAAAGTAAGAAGCAGAGCTAATACATAACCTGGAAGCAAAATCCAGATAAGGGGGATACCAAATAGAATTCTTGCCATACTGATTGACATGGCTATAGCCATACCAATAGCAAGTCCTCCGTTCATCATTTTTGTTGTAATGGCGCCCTCTGTTACCTCTTCAACCTGCTTATTGAAAATAAAAACATCTGGTTCTGCGATTACAAGAAAATAGCCCAGCGCTGCGCCAAGAGGGATCAAAACCCAACTATAAGATGATACTGCAAGGGTAGAACCAAAAACTATCCCCATTGGAGTAAAACCTACTTTCACTCCTGTAAAAAAAAGCACAAGACCTATTAGGGTGTAGAGAAAGCCTACAGCAATACGTCCAAGGCGGTGTCTGTGGTAACGTCTGTAAATAATTTGGAACACAATGAAACAAAAGAATACACATCCCATTGATATTGATATTTCTTCAAAAAAAACCGGCATCTCAACAGCAAAAGCCTTAAAAACATCGCGGGAAGTACTTACTTCCGGGAAAACATGAGCTGTTATTTGATTCCCCAATGGTTTATGGAAAATTCCCATAATAAGGGTTGCAAGCACTGGTCCTATTAAAGCCAGAGCAAGCAGTCCAAAACTTTCGTCCAGGGAATTTTTATTACAGTGCAGCGATGCCATGCCCACTCCTATTGCCAGGACAAAGGGAACCACAACCGGACCTGTTGCAATAGCTCCAGCCTCAAAAGAAATGTGGATAAAGAGATCGGTAGTAAAATAACTTACACTTAAAATAATTCCATAGAACACAAGCAGCAGAATCGAAAGCCTTATTTTAAACAAGCTCCTTAATACAGCTATAAGCAATGTAAAGCCGGTCCCAAGCGCCACAGTGGTTGCAAGGTGCCAATATGGAATGACGTTATCAAACTGCTTTGCTGCTATCTGCAGGTCAGGATCTGCAGTAATGATGACTGCCCCTAATACAAAGCTGATAATGGTTACAAGAAACAACTTTGATCGTTTTGAAAACTGGATACCTATACCTTCTCCCATTGGCTTCAATGCCATATCTGCTCCCAGGGTAAAAAACCCCATCCCGATAATAAGAAGTGCTGATCCAGCTATAAAAAGCAGTATATTTCCCGAAGGCATGGGTACTAAAGCCACACTGGCTATAAGCACAATGACAGTAATGGGGAGTACTGAGCCAAAGGCTTTCATTGTTTTTTCTTTAAGGACTTTGTTCATTGCTATCTTTAATAAATAATATCACATATATTTGATTTTCAAACAATAAAATTTTAACTCGACATTTGGTTTTTTATACATTAAAATTATTATATGAATTACACTAATATAAAAAAGCTGATTTGTTTTATTTATGATGTCAAAGAGAATAGTAAAGTTGTTTCTTCAATATTGACTATGCTTGAAAAAAAGGCTGCAAAACTTAAAATGCCTGATTGGTTTTCAGCTCTTTCTCCTTCTGAAAAAGAATTGCCGGTTAATGAAAAAGATTCAGTTCTTATCACTTATGGCGACCAATTTAGCAGTAAAGATAAAATGCCTTTAAAAGATTTAAAGAAATTTATTAAACGCTATTTGGGCGAATCCATATCAACAATACATATTTTGCCATTTTATCCATATTCGTCTGATGATGGTTTCTCTGTAATAGATTACGAAGCTGTAGATCCAAAACTTGGAACATGGAAAGATGTTGCAGATATCGGAAAATCACATAAGCTAATGGCAGATCTTGTTCTTAATCACTGTTCTGCAAAAAGTTTATGGTTTAAAAAATTTCTTGAGTGGGATAAAAAATTTAAAGATTTTTTTATAACAGCAGACCCCAATACAGATCTTTCCATGGTTTTTAGACCTCGTGCCCTGCCGCTTTTAACTCCTTATGATACAGCAGATGGCAAAAAATATGTATGGACAACTTTTAGCGCAGACCAGGTTGATCTAAACTTTTCAAACCCAAAAGTATTAAAAGAAATGCTTTCGATTTTTCTGTTTTATATAAAGCATGGTGTAAGTATTGTCCGCCTTGATGCTATAGCTTATTTATGGAAAGAGATGGGACACAGTTGTCTTCATCATGAAAAAACACATGCTGTTGTAAAACTTTTCCGTGAGGTTGTAAAAGTTTTTGCTCCATGGGTTATCATTATTACAGAGACAAATGTACCGCATAAGGAAAATCTTTCATATTTTGGAAACGGAAATGATGAAGCTCAAATGGTATATCAGTTTGCACTTCCACCTTTGGTGCTTGATGCTTACATTAGAGATCATGCCGGATATCTGGGAAGTTGGGCATCCGGGCTTAAGAATTTTTCAGATACTACCACTTTTTTTAATTTCCTTTCATCGCATGATGGGATCGGAGTTCTCCCTTCCAGAGGTATTTTAAGCTCCGAAGAAATTGAAAATATGATTTCTGCTGTTAAAGAAAGGGGAGGTCGTATTTCATATAAAGCTGTAAAAGATGGACAGGTTCCCTATGAAATGAATATAAATTACAGATCTGCAATAACAGGCAATCTGGAGGGGAAAGAAGCGATAAATAAATTTATTGCTTCACAATCCATAATGATTGCTATGCAGGGTGTTCCGGGAATCTATGTTCATAGTATTATAGGTTCTTTAAATTACAGCAAAGGTGTAGAGATTACCAAAGCCAATAGAACGATCAATAGGGAAAAGTTTGATTATGACACCATTAAAGATGAACTTAAATACAAAAAATCAGACAGAGCTGTGATTCTTTCAAGATTTAAAAAATTGCTTGATGCCAGAAAAAAAGAAAAAGCATTCCACCCTCAGTCATCTCAAGTAATATTGTCCGGTCCAAATACTCTTTTTGCTTTTTTAAGGATCCCTAAAGGTGTTACCTTAAAAGAAGAAGCAGCTGGTAACGCAGGATCAGGCATTGTTTTGTGTGTTTATAATATAAGTGGAAAAGTATTAAAATATTTTCCTGACTGGAAATATTTTGATGTGTCCAGTTCTACAGGATTTGTAGATCTTGTAACAGGCAAAAAATCTTCTGCTTTAATATTATCTAAAGGTTCTGCAATGATTACTCTTGGTCCATGGGAATTTGCCTGGATAAGGATTTGATGGAGAACGCCCTATTTGTATTAATTTAATGATAGCAAAGGAGGAGTATATATGTTGAAACATAATAATGAATTGAAGCAAGAGTCTGTTGACTCTTTAAGGGGAGGAAAGGGGACAACTGGGATAATTCACCTTCTGGAAAAAGATCAATTTCATAACAAAGGAAGATTGTTTTCACATATGAAACTTAAACCAGGAGTGTCCATAGGTTATCATAAGCACGAAGGTGACTTTGAAGGCTATTATATTCTCAATGGTGAGGGTACTTATACAGAAGATGACAAGAAGTATTCAGTGAAAGCTGGTGACTTTACACTCACAGAAGTGGGGCATAGCCACGGTATCGAGAACACTGGCACAAAAGACCTTGAGTTTATTGCTCTTGTTTTGTTTGAATAAAGTAAAAACTTCTCACTTAATTTATATATAGTGTTGTTTATAAAAATTAGTATCGGCCCAGTTTAAAAAGTAAAACTTATTATATCCTGTATCCTGTTTGCCCCTGTAATTGCCATGACAAGTCTGTCAATACCTAGTGCAACTCCAGAACATTCAGGAAAGTTTTTTGAAAATATTTCTGTATAAGATTTATCGATATAATGTTTTACAAGAGAATTATTTTTTAAGTTTTCCTGTTCTTTAAAAAAAACATCAATTTTTGTTTTATCGGTTTCTTCTGTATAGCAATTTGCAAGTTCTATTCCATTAACATATAATTCCCATCTCTGGAACCATTTGTCATCTTCTGTTTTTTTTGCAAGGCATGGGATTTGAAGAGGGTAGTCAGTAACAATAATTGGTTTTTCTTTTGGAAGGGATGGTTCGATTATTGAGACAAATATATAATTAAAAGCTTCCTCCCATGTATAATTGCTTTTATCTCCAAACCCTGCTTTTTTGATTGCATCTGTCAAAAGCTCTGCGCTTTTATATTTTTCAAGATCAATACCAGTATGTTTTAAAAAAAGTTCTTTTATTGAAATTATTATACATGGAGATTTGATCAAGCTGCAGTTGAAAACAATGGCAAGTTTATCAAGAAGCTTTTCTGTGATTATAATCGCTTCATTGTAATTTGCTCCTGTGCTATACCATTCAAGCATTGTAAATTCAGGATTGTGAAATCTTCCTGTCTGCTCTGAATTCCTGAAAGATTTTGTTATTTGGAAAAGAGAGCCACTCCCTTCTGCAAGTAATTTTTTCATCCATATTTCAGGGGATGGGGTAAGATAAAATTCTTTTTCATCTTTATAGGGGCTTATCATTTTTGTGCTGAAAGCTTCAAGATAGGATTCAGGAATGAGCGATGGAGATAAAACAGGAGTTTCAACCTCCAGATATCCCAAATCAGAAAAATATTTTCTTATCTCTTTTATTATTTTATCTCTATCTTTTAAAAACGAAATATCTGCCATATTGTTCAATGCCAAGTATAAAATTAATATTATTTTTTTGTAATACTAATTCAAATTTATTTGAAAGAAGTGGACAGGGTAGCCAATCCGCTATATGTTTTATATATGAAGGGGATGTGCTATGAAGCTTAAAATATATTTATTGTTTTTTATTATTAGTGTTTTTGGTAATGCATCCCTTCATGCAGAGTCTGATCTGAATGTTATAGACAATGAT
>WRCW01000074.1 GCA_009783755.1 Spirochaetaceae bacterium | reverse complement strand
CTGTTGTTCTGTGCAGGGGATAGCAATTCCCAGTTGAGGGATAGGATGATAAATAAGGGAGATATTTTTACTGGTTATGAAATTTGCTGTCTCCTGAGAAATGCGGGTAACTAATATATTGCGTGCTCCATTTTTGCTCATGTCAGAAAGAATACCAGCAACTTGCTCAGGAGTTTTGCCACGGCCATAAATAACTTCACCTACACCTTGGCGCAATGAGCGGTGATGATCTACTTTAGCATAACCTAAATCAGAAAAAGGTTCTGTCCGAAGTTGCCCCAATGCTTGTTCAGGTGTGAGTTCACCTGTTTTTATCTTATGCAATAGTTTAAGTATATCATCCTTTGCTGTAATGCTACTCATCCTTGTTCCCTGCGTTTATTATAAATACGAGTTGCTTCATCAATATGGTTAACTAAAATTCGAGGTATATCGTCTATATATTTAGCTGTTGGCTGATCTTTTATCCCTGCAATAAAGGTGTTACATTTTGATGTAGGTATAAGGATTTTCATTGCTTCGCTTCCGGATACTGCTTCAGCAATGCGTGGGCTAATTTCACCAAGCATTGAGTTAGCCAGTACGATCCCTATGGTGCCGATAATAACATCGACCTTGCTGCAATTATATATTATTGCATTTTCTCCGGTAGCTGAAAGATCTGCTCCTGCTTTGAGCATTACTGATGTTGCTATAGCATTAGTCCCTATTGCTAAAATAGAGTGCTCATCTGTTTCCTGGCGTAACCGTTCTATAACTGATTTTCCAATACCGCCGCCCATACCATCTATGACTAATATTTTCATAAGAAATAAACTCCTGAATTAGTGCTGTATAATTTATAGCAGATTTTCATATTGCTTCCAAGCCACAATCTTCCATGAGTTTTTTGTTATGGAACAAATCTTCTGCCAAACCTTGGCTAAAAACAGCACCTTCTTTCATCAATACAGCTTGAGTGCACACCTCTTTTAGGAATGTAAGATCATGGCTCGCAATCAGTTTTGTATATGGCATATCATTTAACAAACGGATAAGGTTCCTTCGTGCTTTTAAATCAAGGAATGCTGTTGGTTCATCAAAAAGAAGCAAAGAAGGGCGCATGGAAAGAACTGTTGCAATAGCTGCAAGCCGCTTTTCTCCTTCAGAGAGCTTGAGACCAGAGCGTTCTCGCAAATGAATAATGCCAAGTTCAGAAAGTGCTTGTTCAACTCGTTCACTTACATCCTTTTCAGCCAGGCCATAGTTGCGAGGACCAAAAGCAATGTCATCATAAATAGTTGCCATAAATAGCTGGTCATCAGGATTTTGAAAAATCAACCCTGCACGGGAACGGATCTCATTCAATGTTTTAGTAGCAACCTTAATACCATCAACTTCAATATAACCTTCGGTTATGGGAAGTACACCCATTATTGAAAGCATGAGTGTTGTTTTCCCTGCTCCATTTGGTCCAACAAGGGCAATACTTTCTCCTCTCTTTATATGCAAACTGAATTTATTCACACCCTTTGTTTTGTCAGGGTAGCTTATTACAAGTTGTGAAATATCCAACATTAAAATACCCTTTCCACAAAAGATGTAAACCAACTAGTAATATTAATAAATCTGAACAAAAAACAGAAAGAGCAAATCAAAGCGCAATAAACAATGTCTCTCATGCGGAGTTTATTGATTCCATGATTTAATTTATTTATCATATATCCACGGCACTTCATGGCAGAATAGATCCGTTCAGCACGATCAAAACTCCTAAGCAACAGATTGCCGATAAAGCTTCCTGCATGACGTAAATCCACACCTCTTGCACCTGGTGAACGTAAAATATATGCCATTCGCATGGAAGAAGCTTCTGAAAATAGAACAGCAATATATCTGTAAGTCATCTCAAACATGATAATAAAAATATATGGTATTTTAACTCTTTTCAGTTGCACTGTCAGTTCAGAGAATCGGGTAACTGCTACTAATAACAGTACTGCCATGATACAAAGATAAGCTCGATATATTATAACTCCAAAAGATAAAACACCGAAACTGACAGCTATATTTCCGATCTTGAATGCTATCTCCTGTTCCAGAGCTAAATTTGAAACTCCTATGAACAGGCAAAAAGGGAGCGCTATCAACACCCGTTTCAGAAGCATGGAATAAGGTGTTTCAGACAGAGACATAAGGATTGTGGGGTAAAAGATAAAAGGAACAATCTTTGAAAAATCATGGCGATCAAAAGAAATTACAGTTATTATAAAAACAAAAGTGGTTAATAATTTAGCCATTGGATGCAGAGAGTGAACAATTGTATTGCCTGTTGAAAGCTGTTCGATCGAGTATATAGCACTTATTTTATTTCTTATGTCCAAACTCTTTTCCTTTAATAATTGTTATTTTGTTTTGAAAGTACAGGAATGCTTCTTCTTTTTTTCTTTATGATTGAAATAATAAAAGCTGTTCCTCCAGCAAGAATAAAAGTCATGCAGCTGCCTATTATTCCGGCAACAGATGTTCCTGTAGATGAAGATTGCCTCCTGGTTGATTTATAATCATAGTCAGGCATAAAAGCTGTAATATTCACGATCCTTGATGCAGTTTCCAGCAAAGGTTCTTTGCTTTCATGCTCATTTATTGTATGAGGAGAAGTGTTGGCTGTTTTCTTTATTGCCCACTCAAGACCATCAGGATAACTTGAAGCAAAAATTGAAAGGCCCCCTCCAATAGCAATAGTGATGGCAACCAGAACAATCATTTTATTGCGAAATGGAACCATTTTCCCGATCAATATTTTCGTATTTGCATTTTCCAGAATCTGTGGCTCCATTTTATAAACAAAGCGTAATACCCCTGCTGTGATTATCCCTTCAACGACTCCTATAGCCAAGTGGATCGACTGCATAAGGAGCGTAAAAGTTTTAAAAGGCAATTCAGTAATACCAGAAGCTTGTGTTTGCAGAACCACGCCAAAAGCGCCTAGTTGCAAGCTAACGATCGCAGCAACTATAGATGCTATACTTATATAGCTTGTGTTAAATTTTATTTTCAATAAAGGTTTAAATAAAAGTGGATAGACAATAAGGCAGGGAATTACACCCAGGTTAAAGATATTGCATCCCAGCGCAAGCAGTCCTCCATCTGCAAAAAACAGGCACTGGATCATAAGTACTGAGGAAATAGCAAGGAGTGCCGGATAACTTCCAAGAAGCGCTGCAAGGAGAATGCCGCCTCCGATATGGCCGCTTGAGCCTGTACCTGGGATTGTAAAGTTTATCATTTGTGCTGCAAAAACAAAAGCGCCTGCTACTGCCATTAAAGGGATCTTTTTTTCGGAAAAATCGTCTTTTTTGATTTTTGCTATAGAATAACCAATTGCAGTTGCGCTTACTGCACACATTGTAGTGGCTATTGCTGGAGATAAAAGAGCATCAGCCATGTGCATACATTCCCTCCTAAAAAAAATGCCATAAAAGCTCTGCACAGACTACTGCTGCGCCAACGCCTTCATGGCATCATTATTTAAGAAAGTAAGTATTACTTAGTATCCGTATATCTTCTGATATACAATTATCAAGCGTAATTTATCATGTTAAATGGAGGAGGTCAAGTTATAGTAGATCTTCTAGATATATTCTTATGATATTAGAGGAGTTGTATTGTGATTTTATTTTCTATAAATTTCGTGTTTCCAGTTTTCTATATGCTTTTTAATTGCTGAAAAACTTTTTTCACTCATGCAGTGTTCCATTTTGCACGCATCGCTTACTGAAGTTTTTCTGTCTACTCCCAAAAAAATAAGCCAGTCAGATATCAGCATATGTCTTTCGTATATAGTTTCAGCTATTTTTTTTCCTGTTTCTGTTAGTGTTATATAGCCTTCGTCATCTATTTTTATATATCCTTTAGTGCGTAAATTTTTCATAGCAATACTTATGCTTGGTTTGCTGTAATCAAGTTCATTTACAATATCGATAGAACGAACTTGTTTGTTGTTGTGACCAAGGATCAAAATTGTTTCTAAATAATTTTCTACTGATTCATCTGTCTTCAAAAGAATATCTCCTAAGGGGATTATTGTAATCAAAATATATAACTAAGAGCATCATAAGTCAAAAAATAATTAAAAACAATATTTTATGACTGACTTGACTATTGAGTTAGTATATACTAACCTATTAGTTAGTTATGACTAACTAATAGGGGAAAAGAATTGAATTTAAAAGAATTGGGTATAGGGAAAAGTGGTAGGGTTATAACAGTTGGTGGCGAAAAAGTACTAAGACGAAGGCTTTTAGACATGGGTATTACCCCTGGCACAATAGTTACTTTAAAAAAAGTTGCGCCAATGGGAGATCCTGTTGAATTGCTTATTCGAGGATATGTTTTATCTTTACGCATGGAAGATGCTCAAAAAATAACAATCGAAGAGGTACAGACTTGATATTCGCTTTAGTTGGGAACCAAAACAGCGGTAAGACCACATTATTTAATCAGCTTACAGGCTCAAACCAGCGTGTTGGCAATTTCCCTGGAGTTACAGTAGAGCAAAAAACCGGTAATATCGTTGGTCATAAGGATGTTTCAATAGTTGATCTACCTGGAATTTACTCTTTATCAACATATACAAGTGAAGAGATCTTAACCAGAAATTTTCTGCTAAAACAAAAACCTGATGGAATCATAAATATCGTGGATGCGACCAATATTGAACGTAATTTATATCTGACTTTACAGTTGATTGAACTGCAAATCCCTATGGTGCTTGCTCTTAACATGATGGACGAAGTTCAGGCAAATAATGGAACTATTGACATCCAGCAGATGAGAGATGCTCTCGGTATACCTGTTGTGCCAATATCAGCAATAAATAAACAGGGATTAGCAGAACTTGTGGAACAATCAATAAGCACTACGAATAATCGTCTAAAACCTGAACATATAGATTTTTGCTCCGGAGCAGTACACAGAGCTATTCATGCAATAGCTCACCTTATTGAGGATCATACGCAAAAGCAGGGTATCCCAATAAGGTTTTCAGCTACAAGGCTGGTAGAGGGTGATGAACTAATATACAGATTTCTTTATCTTGATAAAAATGAAGCAGAGACAATAGAACATGCTGTCAAGGAAATGGAAAACGAACTCCATACAGACCGGGAAGCTGCAATGGCTGATATGCGTTATCAATTTATAGGGAATATATGTGATAAGTGCGTTGTAAAAGCAAAGGAAAGCCGCGAATACAGGCGCAGTGTCTGGCTGGATTCTGTATTGACACATAAAATATGGGCGTTTCCAGCTTTTTTGGGTATCATGCTTTTGGTTTTCGCAATTACCTTTGGTGTTATTGGAAACAGGCTAAGCTATTTACTGGTAGGGGGGTTGGATAGTTTAAGCAGGATTGTAGATAAAGCATTGACATTATACGGTATAAACCCTGTTATCCATTCTTTGATTATTGACGCTATATTTGCTGGAGTTGGAGCAGTCTTAAGTTTTCTCCCAATAATTATTACGCTGTTTTTTTTCCTTTCATTGCTGGAAGATTCAGGATACATGGCTCGTGTTGCTTATGTAATGGACAAGCCTCTTAGAAAAATTGGTCTTTCCGGGCGCAGCTTTGTGCCAATGCTTATAGGCTTTGGTTGCACTGTGCCTGCTGTAATGGCTACACGTACACTTGCAAGCGATCGGGATAAAAAGATGACAATCTTCCTTACGCCATTCATGAGTTGCAGCGCAAAGCTTCCAATATATGCTTTATTTACTGCTGCATTTTTTCCAAGATATCAGGCATTTGTAATGATTGGTATTTATTTGATAGGGATTGCATTGGGGATCTTTTCCGGTTTTATTATGAAAAATATGATCTTTAAAGGATCTCCGGTTCCATTTGTAATGGAACTTCCCAATTACCGTTTTCCTACTGTAAAAACAGTATTGCTTCTGGTGTGGTACAAAGCAAAAGACTTTATTCAAAGGGCATTTACCATTATTTTTCTGGCAACTATTGTAATATGGTTTTTACAATCATTTGATGTTCGTCTAAATCTTGTTGATGGAAGCGAGGGAAGTCTTCTTGCTGCAATTGGCAGGTTGATAGATGGTATATTTGTTCCACTTGGCTTTTCCGACTGGCGCATTTCCACTGCACTCATTACAGGCTTTGTGGCAAAGGAAGCTGTAATAAGTACATTGGCGGTTCTCACAGGTGCAAGCATTGCAGAAATTGGAGAGATTTTGCATACATTGTTTTCTCCGTTAAGCGCTTTTAGTTTTTTGGTTTTTACTTTGTTATATACACCATGCGTGGCAGCTGTTTCTGTCACAAAGCGCGAACTTGGAAGTTTAAAGGGGATGTTTTATATCATAATATACCAGACAGGAATTGCATGGTTAGTAGCATTTATCGTATATCAAATTGGAAGATTGGTTGTAAGTTAAAAGATGCAAAAGGATGTCGCTATAATAAAAGGGCTGTCTTGTTTTAGACAGCCCTTTGCTTACTTATTCTTATTAATAATTGACCAGACGTAATTCAAAATATGCCTGAGGGTGTACGCAAACAGGACATTTCTGAGGAGCATTTTTGTTGTCTACAATATGACCACAGTTTCTGCAAATCCATACAGATTTTTCATTTTTTACAAAGACCGCTCCATCATCAATATTTTTTAGCAGTTTGAGGTAACGTTCTTCATGTTCTTTCTCTATCTTTCCTACAAATTCAAAAAGAAGAGCTATATCATTAAAACCTTCTGCCTTCGCTTCATCTGCCATCCGTTTATACATTTTTGTCCACTCTTCGTTTTCCCCGGCAGCAGCAGCTTTAAGGTTTTCTGTTGTAGTGGGAACATCGCCACCGCAAAGCAGTTTGAACCAAATTTTTGCATGTTCTTTTTCATTTCCTGCTGTTTCTTCAAAGAAAGCTGCGATTTGTTCATAACCTTCTTTTTTTGCCTTGGAAGCAAAATAAGTATATTTATTTCGTGCCTGGCTTTCGCCTGCAAATGCCTCCATTAAATTTTTCTCTGTTTTTGTCCCTTTTAGATTTGCCATTCTTGTTACTCCTTTATTGGGCATTATCCCAACAAGTTATTTATTCAGTTGTTTTCCTGTTTAGTTTTAATCATTAGCAGGTGTATTGTAACACAAATACCTACTACACTAAGAATAATATAAATAAGTACAGTTTGCAATATACTCATGGATATTAATAATCCAATCCAAAGTATCGAGATACTTACGATTTTCAATGATTTTTTTATACCTTGTTTGGTATGATAGTTTTCAATATAGGGGCCAAAGAATCTGTTCTTTTTCAACCAGCTTGCAAATTTTTTATTGCTTTTGGAAAAACATATTGCAGCCAGTAAAACAAATGGGGTGGTGGGCATAACCGGTAAAACTATACCCACTGCCCCTAGTCCTAAAAGAATAAATCCACAGACTGTTAAAATTATATCTCTTGTTGTCGTATTTCCCTCCACTAGAATTAAATCCTTAAATGATTTTTCATCATGACCAATTATTATGACTCTGTCTATAATGTAGAAAGATTTGTCTTTTAGCCAGACGATTTATAATTATAATATGTTTGTTTTTTAATCAATTTATATTTATATTATGATATAATTATTAAAAGGATTCTTATTATATGGATAAAGCAAGAGCACAAGTTACAGAAGGAATTTTATCTGTTGTCATTAATGCTAGCTTATTTGGAGTAAAATTTTGGGCTGGTATGGTAACAGGTTCAATAGCAATAGTGGCAGATGCATGGCATACTCTTTCTGACTCCCTAACTTCAGTATTTGTTATATTTGCTGTAAAACTCTCGTCAAAAAAAGCAGATAAAGAACACCCTTTTGGACATGGACGATGGGAACATATTTCTCCAATTTTTGTTGCTTTTGTTTTGGTAATTATTGCCTATGATTTTTTAAAAAATTCAATAATAAGATTTACAAATAAGGAAAGTGTTGTCTTTGGAACACTGGCAATCGTAGTAACCATAGTATCTATAGTTATAAAAGAATTATTGGCTCAATATGCATTTTACATTGCACGAAAAACAAATAATCCGGTTGTAAGGGCAGATGGTTGGCATCACAGATCAGATTCATTATCATCATTGGTTGTTTTGATTGGTATATTAATTGCTAAATTTTTAGATAATTTTTGGTGGATGGATAGTGTTTTGGGAATATTTTGTGCATTGGCAATACTCTATGCAGGTATTGAAATCATAAAAGAGTCAATAACAAAATTATTGGGTGAAGAACCAAAACAGGATTTGATTGAAAAAATAACTAACGAAGTAAAAAAAATATATAAAGATGATCTTCAAATTCACCATTTTCATTTGCATAATTATGTTTCACAAAAAGAGCTGACTTTACATATAAGACTTGATAAAAATATGTCAATTAAAAATGGTCATAAGATAGCAACTATTATTGAAAAAATGATTAAGGAAAATTTTGATATGATAGCGACTATTCATATTGAACCACTGGAGTGGTAGTGGACCGAAAGCTTTATCCTATAGAAAATCGTCTATATACGCATAAATTATAAAAATCTTGACATCTCTAAACCGCTGTTATAGTGTTAAAGTAATAAGGTAAAAAAACATGAAAAAAATAATTTTAGTATCAATACTGCTTTTTGTTATAACTTTAGCCTCATTTGCCCAAAGCTCTGGTAAGAAAGAAGAGATATCGATTTCTCCTGTAGCAGAGATTAACCTTTATACTGCATCAAATATCGGAACAGGCGGCGGTCTTGCCATTAGCTACGGCGATGGCATTTCATTAGGTGTTAAAGGACTTTACTTCACAGATTTGGATACCTTAACAACAATAGAGATATTAACATTTGTCCGTTTTTATATCCTTGATTTTAATGGAAACAGTGGGTTGTTTGCACAAATAGAAGGAGGCCCAGCATTTTTCTTTGAAAAAGATGATGATATGAAAGGGATGATAAGTGGTGGGGTAACTATTGGCTGGCGATTTGTATTAAGCAAGCACTGGTATGTAGAACCAGTAGTAAGGGGAGGGTATCCTTTTATTGCTGGAGTTGGAGTATCTGGTGGTGTTAAGTTCTAACAAACATGGAAAGGCTTTCTGTCATACTGGTGAAAACCGGTATCTACTCTCATATTTGTTCCCATAATAACCGAGGTTTAAATATGAAAATAAAACTGATGATAATCTCTATTCTCTTGCTGATTTGTTTTACTTCATGCGGCAATCCATG
>WRCW01000073.1 GCA_009783755.1 Spirochaetaceae bacterium | reverse complement strand
TCTAATATCTGCACAAGCAACATCTGCTCCAAGCACTTTTGCGATCATTACTGCATGCAGACCCAGTCCTCCAACACCTACTACCAATACCTTAAGGCTCTTGCTTACTTTTCCGAGAGTTTTTAGAGCATGATATGGAGTAAGAAGCGCATCGGGAAGAATAGCCATTTCGGACCAGGAAATATTTTTTGATGAAACAGGGCAAAAGTTATAGGCAGGAATGGAAATATATTCTGAAAAAGCTCCTGGCAACTCAAATCCAGTTCTCTTAATATTAAAACAAATATTTTCTCTGCCTGTTCTACAAAGCTCACAATCTCTGCAAGAGATATAATGGTAAATTATTCCCATATCACCAGGTTTTATATTTTTTACATTTTTCCCTGCTTCAACAACTTCGCCAGCCCCTTCATGTCCCGGAATATGGGGAAGATTGATTATACCATCAAGTTTTCCTGTATAAATTTTTATATCTGTTCCGCAAATTCCAGCAGCTTTGATCTTTACAAGAACATCAGAATCTGTGCATACAGGATCAGGCATATTTTTTTTAACAAGAGGAGAATTATATTTTTCCAGAACAAAAGCTTTCATTAACTTTCCTTATATCCTTGTATGACAATATTACTATAAAATCACTTTACTGCATTGTCAATCTTTTCTGAATATTCTGGCAATAAACATCCAGCGACTATTTCACCCTAAAATGAGTAAAAATCTTCCAAGTTATCTCTTTAGTTTTTTTCCTTAGCTGCCAACAAGGGTATTTATATTCTGAGCAGGGGCGCCTGTAAATTCCAAAAATATTTCCTCCAGGCCTATAATATCCTGAGGTTTCAGAAGAATAAGCGGATAAGAACAACTGCTCAGCTGATAAAATAAATCTTTTCGAATATCGGTATTGGGATCAGTATCAATCAAAAAATCAAGGCTTCCTGGCTCCGATTCTCCGGTACACTCACAGCGCAAAACACCGGGAATAGATGAGATAAGCCGGATCACATCCTCTTTTGGACCGCATATCCTGGCTACAATTTTACTTCCCTTTTCCATGGAACGCCCAAGCGCTCCAATGGATCCATCAGCCACAATTTTACTTTTATTGATTATTATCGCTCTTTTGCATAAAGCAGAAATTTCAGACAATACATGAGAGCTTAATATAACAGTATGATCTTTCCCCATTGAAAGGATCACATTACGTATTTCCGTTACCTGTATTGGGTCAAGTCCAACCATTGGCTCATCGAGTACCAGTATCTTCGGATCTCCAAGAATAGCTTGAGCAAGACCTACCCTCTGCCTGTAACCTTTCGAAAGATTACGTATCACACGGTTTTTTACATCTTCAATTCTTGTTGCAGCCAATACGGTTTCTATAGCTGTTTTTTTCTTTTCACGAGGAATCCCACGCAAACTACTTTGGAGTAAAAGTTGCTCACTTATCGTCATATCCAGATACAAAGGCGGCTGCTCAGGCAGGTAACCAATTTTCTGTTTAGCTTCCAGGGGATTTTTTACTACATCAATCCCCTCTACATTCACAACCCCCTCATGGGGTCGGATATATCCGGTAATAATATTCATCAGGGTAGACTTGCCTGCACCGTTTGGCCCCAAAAAGCCAACAATTTCTCCCTTGGCTATCGTAAAGCTGGCTTCGCTAACCGCAACATGATCTCCGTAACTCCTGGAAACGCCGCTGACCTTAATCATCCGAATCCACCAAACCTTCCTTTTGTTGTGTTACTTAAGTCTTTTGCCTTTCGCATCAAAAACCGGGTACTTGTTGTCGATCTCATACTGTTTAAGCTGTTCTATAACCACAGGATCGGCCTTCATCATAAGGGCGTGATTCGGACACCACTCCATGCAACTGCAACAAACATGGCACTTGTCACGATCAACTTTAGGACCTTCCCCTGAAGATGTAAGTGCGCCGAATGGGCAGTACTTTACGCAGAGGTACTCCTTTTTGCATTCTTGGCACTGCGTGCAGAGTTGTCTGTCAATCAATGGGCGCCAGGCAACCTTGTCGCGGTAATGTTCAATAGATGCATATTGCACCCCAACTCCCTCCTCGTAGAATGCAGGGCATCCATAAGTTGCTTCAGGCTCTATAGGCAGAAAATATTGCTTATTAATTTTATTATTCCCAATAATCTCAATCTTTGAAATATCGGTCTCTCCAAGCTTGCGGTCCCTGCAAATGCGAAGGGTTGGAACATCGTCTACTGTATAACCTATCATGTCCGATATTGCAGTATCGATAGCCGGACAATCCACGCCAGCGATTATCTTGCCAACTTCATGTGTATTGTTACTCGCAGGACCATATCCCTCCATGGCGGTGATAGCATCCATGATCACAAGGTCGGGTTTTCTCAACAAGTGAGCCTCAACCAAAATCTCGGCAAAACGCTCAGGTCTAACCGTCATATAGTGATACCATACTTTCTGGGCGCCAGCTATGATCCCAAAATTGATCTTTATTGAACCACTTAAGCGGGCCATTCCGTGAGTTTTCATTTTGGGGAGAGCTATATAAACATCTGCGTCCAGCACATCCTTTAAAACAGCTAATTCCCTTTTTATGGGCTGTTCCATCTTTACAATAGTGACATTTTTATTGAAATTTTTATAATATTTGCCCGCAACTTCCTTCATGTGCGATGTTTCAAAAACCTCTTCTGATCTTCCATAGTATTGCGTCCCTGTAGAGTCTCCCACCAGGATTTCCTTTGCTCCCAAGCTCTCCACTTTCTTGATTACTTTTGCCAAGAAACGATAATTTGTTGTAAAAGCATACTTATGTGGATCTCCACCTTTTAGTGCGTTAACCTTTAGCACAACCCTCTTGCCACTGACATTAATGGGAAAAGTTTCAAACACCTGGTCAATTGCCTGCTCACATGTATCATATGTAGTATTTAACATCATTACTTTTGACATATTCTCGTTACCTCCGTTTAAATCATATTAGATTTATTTATTGGACAAAGCCAAAAAGCCTTGGGAACCAAAGACCGATTTCAGGAAAAAGTGAAAACAGCAAGAGCAGGAATATAAAGATAAACATCTGCGGAATAAGCGGCCGGGTTATTTCCATGTAAGACACCTTAAATTGGGTCATTCCCACAAATACATTCATGCCGAAAGGAGGTGTTAACATACCGAGCGCTGCGTTTATGTTGACCAATATTCCCAAATGCACCGGGTTTATACCTGCTACCAACGCAATTGGGTACACGATGGGAGTCATAACGATGATCAATGCGGTTGGTTCTATAAACATTCCAAAGACAAAGAACAATAAGTTTATTGTCAGAATGACAGCAAAATAGGACATGCCTGCGGCAAGAGACGCCATAGTCTGAGGTATCTGCATCATGGTCAAGATCCATCCAAACAGGGCGCCAGTGGCAATCAGCATATATATAATAGCTACCTTACGCCCTGTCTGATAAGCAGCTTTCCATAAATCTTTTAGCTTCATGGTCCGGCTGACAAAAAATTCCACCATAAGTATATACCCGACAGCAAGAGAAGCTGCTTCGGTAGGGGTAGCAACTCCACCATAAATCGAACCCAGGAGGAGAATAGGAAAACCGAGCGCCCAGATGCTTTCCTTAGCTGCTTGTAATATTTCCTTCAGCGAAGACTTTTCCTGACGCGGGATATTCTTTTTCACAGAGTAGAAAAATACATAAATAGCGATCAAAAACGCAAGGAGCAGCCCTACAATCATATTCGCCATAAATACAGCCGCAATGGAAGCGTTTGCGTTAAGGGCAAATACGATCTGCACTACAGATGGAGGAATCAACATTGCTAACGTACTTGAAGAACAAATCAATGCAAGAGAAAAGCCTTTGGGATATCCATTTGCAATCAAAGCTGGATAGAGAAGAGTACCAATAGCTATGATCCCTGATGTACCTGAGCCCGAAATCGCGCCAAACACAGTGCAGGAAGCAACTACCGCTATGCCGAATCCTCCAGGCAAATGTCCTACTGTCTTGAGACAGACGTTTACAAGTTTTTTGCCCATGTTTCCTGTTGATACAAGTTCAGCTGTAAATATAAAGAAAGGGATCGCCATGAGAGTGATAGAATCTATCGAGCCCACCATCCTGGAGAGGGAAACATACAAATCCATACTCGGGAAAAATAATACCATCGCTAAAAGCGAGGTAGCGAGCATCATAAGGTATACTGGCACACCTAATAGCATCAAGCCAAAAAACATAGCTAAAATTATAGCTAAATCTGTAAAAGCCATTAAATTTGCGCCTCCCCACTACCACTAGCCTGTTTTTTATTTTTTTCAGACTTAATAAAATTCAAAATATTGATGACAGTACTCTTGATATAACCATACGAGATAAGCGACAGGCCTAAAGCAACACCAAGAAAAATTGTCCAGATAGGGATACCTGTCATAGCACTGACATTACCTAACTTTGCAGAGGACGTAAGGCTTGCAAATCCCATCTTTGCCAGAAACACGGCAAAGCCCGAACAGAGAATACCCATAACTATATCGTAAATAATGCGCGCTTTTCCCTTTAAGTTTTGTATAAAAACATCAACAATAACATGTGAGCCAAATCGAACGCAGGATGCGCACCCCACAAAGCAGATCCAGACAACAACATAACGGGCTATTTCTTCTGCCCAAGTCCAGGAACTATTAAAAAAATATCGCAGAATAGTATTGATCATTACTATGGCTGAAATAAATATCATTCCTGAACCAATAATGATATGTTCCATATGCTTGATAATATCATCCACTCTCTTATACCATGGAATACCTGTCTTCATTTCACTTACCTCTCTTTCTGTAAATTAGTCTCAACTCTTATTGGTGCAATCTCTTAAAAAAAGAGCTTGTCAGGATACACACAAATACCTTTTCTGCCACTGTCAAATATAATAAATTGCCAATATGGTTCTGTCAAGAAAATACCCCTTGCCTGCTTTCTTTATAACATTGTATGATAATATTATAACATAATCATTATACAATAATTCTTAGTTCTGCAACTTTTCCAAGGACCACCTAGTTCCTGCATTCACTACGTTGTAAAAGCCTTATTTTTCTACTGGAATAAAATCCTTGCTTAGAGGTGGTTCTGTGAAGAATTCAATAAACCTCATCTGTTCTGTATTGCTCTTATTGCGTATACAGTGTTTTTCTTTGACATTAAGGAATACAGCATCTCCTGCTTTAAGCTCATACTCCTTTCCTTCAACTGTTTCAATTGCTTCGCCTTGAACAACTATCAATACAGATTCACGCTTTTCATGGTAATGGTATGGAACTCCAGCTCCTGGCTCAACAATTCCACTTATAGCTCCCAAATTCATTGCCCCATCAGCAGCAGTTAAAACCTCAGGCCGGTATGTTTTTTCTCCTGGATTGGGATTTTTGGCTGCCTTAAGATCATCGCATTTAAATATCTTCATGCTTTTCCTCCTATTTTATTACATTCTAAAACCCATTGTCACTTTCGCAATCTGCGGAAAATTACCACAGCGCCGGCTGCCAGAATGCTTAAAGGAACAATCCCCATAAAAATAACTTTCCATATCCATGCGTGGGTGTTGGGCAAGTTGAGATTGGATAGAAAAAGGGTCTTTGGCATAATATTCAAATGTAAACTCTCGGACTCGCAATATTTGATCAGCGAGCTAAGATAACTCCCGTTGGCAAAGCTTCCTGAACCAGCCAGGTCGTCTCCATACATATTGCCGCTTGCCGACAAGAACAGCATTCCATTTTGTTTTGCTTTATTCCCTTCTGGGTTCACATAGGTTATCAAGGTAGCAATGTTCAATGGACCGGGAAAATCAACATCTCCGCGAGTCGTATCAGCCCCTTGCTTAAAGTTTGCTTTTGCATAAGAATTCTTTCCGGACATCAGTAATTCTTCATGATAAACACCTGCCCTCACTCTGGGGATCTTTTCCATAGCAAGTGAGTTGGGCATCACCACATAATATCTTGAGTTAATAAAAAAATGATTTAGCTCATGATCCGTATAATCAGCGTATATGTTCAATGGATTATTTCCAATATACCGGCTTTCGTCAAAAATAGTTACCGGATAGATAAAAATTCCCCAATTCATTAAAAAGCTCGTCAAATTGGGAAACTCAATCGTGGCAGGCACCAGAAACAGCATCAGCTTGCCCCCTCTTGCCATAAACGCGTCCAATTTATCTGTTTCAGATTTATCAAAATCTCTGATTGGGGATGCTATAACAGCAAAGTTTGTTTGCTCATCAAAGTCCTTCTCAGCAAGGACGATCGGGCTTCTAAGGTTAAAGCCCATTTGTTCAAACAGATTGATTAGAGATCCGCTTGCAGTTTCTCCATGCCCTGTCACAAAAACAGCATCTAAGGTCATCTCACCGGTAACGTAGAACAAGCCGGACGTCAACTGCCGTTCTGCCTGTACAGTATAAATCTCCCCGGTATTAACGTCAGCAGTAAACATATCATAGGGATAATAATGCCTTTTTCGTTTGGCGCTTTCCATCACAATGCTGTTTTCCTGCACCATAATACCCTCTCGCCGGTAACTATCCAGCACATTAGGATTCGTTGCAGGATCTATATAAGTCACAGTGATGTATGGGCTTGATTTTTTATAGTTTTCCAGAAAATTGACAGTTATCTGGGTATGGTAATTATTCTGCGCTGCATCATAGCTCCCAATATAAACAATGTGGATCTCTTCAGAAAGGTCACCTAACGTTTTATAAGTGAGTTTAGAAAATTGATAAAGCTTATTCCTTGTCAGGTCTATGTTCAAATTGTACATATTGAACAGTATCGTCACTACAAGGTTTATCAGGACCAAGACAATTATAATACCTGCGGTTCTAATTGGTCTTGATGATTTGCCGGAATTCCTACGCTTCATCCATTTCTCTCCATACCTATAAGTCCTTACGCCTGTCCAGCTCGCGAACACAAATCAATAAAAACGCCCCTGTAACCGAAAGATAGAAAAGGATATCGGAAAAATTCAACATCCCCATGGCAAAAGTTGAAAAACGTTTACTGAAAGAAAAGAAACCTGTTATAAAACTTACTATCGAAGTCAGAAAGCTCCCAAGTAAATTGCCTCCACCAAAGTCGGGCTTAAAGTAATTCAAAATCCACAGGAAGAAAATAACGCAATAAGTGGCAGCAGCAGCCGAAAGCTGACTCTCTGTTTTAGCTGAAAGAAAAAGACCTATCCCTATATAAGCGGCAGCAGCTAGAGTCAGTCCCAGGTAGTTTGTGATCACTACATAGATATCCAGTTGCCCATATAAACCAAGTATCGCCACAAACAGCAGCGTCAATACAAGACCAGCGCAGAATACTGTCAGTGCAGCTAAAAATTTAGCGACTACAACGGTTGTGTCTTTTACAGGCGCTGTGAACAGCAGCACATCCGTACGACCCTTGCGCTCTTCGGAAAAGGATCGCATAGTCAGAAGTGGGATTATAAACATCACGAACATCAGTATATTGGAAAAGAAAGTGCGTATATCACCTTTCAGTGGATCCATGTTGCTCATGATAAAATAAAAACCACAAACCAACAGAAATATTGTCAGATATACATAGCCTATCGCTGTATAGAAGTATTGTTCCAGTTCTTTTTTATATAAAGCCTTCATTTGATATATCAAGTTAGTTATTAAAAATTAGGGTAGAAGCTTTCCGTAGAAACGAAAAGCTTCTACCCTCTAAAAGCGTTTATGAGAGAATAACCTGTGTCCTGTTTTATTCAAGTTGCATAATCATAAAATAATAATCAGCAACAATATAAGTTCACTGTCTGAATATTACAGAACACCAGGGCACCTCACAAACCAATTATTTCGAAATCCTTGCAACAGCAGCAGTAATATCGTCGAATATCTTTGCACCATTAAAGCTAGGAAAGTTGTTTCTGGCAAAGTCGCGAACCGGCGCAAGTGCGTCGATCCATACCTGTCTCTGCTGAGGATTGAGCTCAATAAAAACAATTCCTTTGCTCTTCATGTCTGCAATAGCTTCCCCTGTTAACCTGAGGGTTGTTGCATTTGCAACAAGGCGTCCTTCTTCAATAGCTTCAAGAAGACCCTGCTTATATTCAGCAGACAGATCATCAAAGAATTTTTTATTCACATATACAGCTTCTTCTACTGTGGTATGGTAGGTCAGCGTGAAGTGTGTAAGAACCTCGTGCAGCTTCATATCATAGGTATTGGTGATTGGGTTATCCTGCCCATCAATTACACCAGTCTGAAGTGCGCTGTATGTTTCACCCCAGTTCATGGTAATCGGGGTAGCGCCAAGAGTCTCAGCCTGGAACATAAGAATGGGGGAAGCCATAACACGGACTTTTAAGCCCTTAACATCGCCTGGAACATTAAGCGGTTTTTTAGCAGTGTAATGACAATAGCCATCATGATACAAGTTGAAAGTATAGAAACCAAATGGGATCGTTGTGTCAAAGAGAGCTTTTACTTCAGGAGTTTTATAGAGTTCCTGGAGTTTATCATAGTTCTCAGGGAGCCAGAAGGGAGAACCAATCATTGTAATAACAGGAACAACGCCGCCAACATAAGCAGTTGGGTTTACTGATATTTGAAAAGCGCCCTGCTGCATTCCTTCGATCTGTTCGCGCTGGCTGCCAAGCTGCCCAGAAGGATATACCTGTAATTCAAATTTTCCAGGGAATTTCTTTTCCAAAACCTCTCCTATTTTATGGGATCCAACATCCCTGGCGCATCCAGGGGGACCAACATGGCTAACCATTATCTTGATTTTGCTTGCCTTTGCTGTCTCTTTTTTTCCTGAGCAGGCTGCAAAAAGCATAACAAGAATCATTACAAACGCAATAAGAATAATTCTTTTCTTCATTATAATACTTATCCTCCTTAATATATTACACTCTAATTCATAAAGCAAAATAGAGCGCAATATACATTTTACTTGCATATCTTATTGTCGTCAATAAAAATCCGCTAATAGATAAAATAACTTTTCATTAAATTATTTGCCTTATTGTATGATAATATTACTATAAAATTGTTTGACCAAACTGTAAATCAATTAGGAAATAGGATATTTTCACCAAACAAACAAAAAAGGCTGTCAGAAATTTCTGACAGCCCACATTGATTAAGTTATATTTTTACCAGCATCCCAAACTCCACATTATAGCAAGGTTCTGGTAAGGAAAAATAGCTTAGAAGCCCATG
>WRCW01000072.1 GCA_009783755.1 Spirochaetaceae bacterium | reverse complement strand
TAAACAGAAATAGAAATCAAAGTCAATGACCAAGTCATCTGATTTTATAGCAAGTTTTAGCCGCCTGTCAGATTTGAACTGACGACCCCGAGATTACAAGTCACGTGCTCTGGCCAGCTGAGCTAAGGCGGCAAGATAGCTTTTTTTAATCTGCTCGATATTATTAAAACAGAGGGGGAAAGTCAATATACTTTTCCAAATTAATGGTGCTTAAGGTAAGCACATCTGTCTGATTGCTAAAAACAGCCAATGTACACTCAAACTGCGCGGATAATTTATTATCTGCTATTATTATTGACCAGTTATCTGAATGAAAACGGATTTTGCCCGAGCCTAATGTCAAAATTGGTTCAATAGTAAAAACCATACCTGGAACAATAGATAAACCTGTCCCTTTTCTGCCAACATGAAGAACTACAGGCTCTTCATGTATTTTTCTGCCAATACCATGTCCTGCAAGATCTTCAACAACATTGCATCCATGCCGAATTGCAGTTTTTTTTATGGAAGACCCAATATCTCCCAATTTTTTTCCTGCTGTAGATTCTGCAACACCTGCAAGCATTGCCTGCCAGGCAGCTTTAACAAGCCTTTTCTTTTCCGGAGTTGCCTCGCCTGCAATATATGTCCATGCCCCATCACCATACCAGCCATCAACTCCAATAGTTGCATCAACAGTTATTACATCTCCATCCCTTATAATATAGTCATTGCCAATTCCATGTGCAGCAACATTATTTACAGAAACACATACATTGGCAGGAAATCCCATGTATCCTTTTAAGCCTGAAATACCCTTTTTTTTGAAAATAAAATCACCAGCATATTGATCAATATCAATAGTTTTTATACCTGGTTTTACTATACTACCCAGAGCAATAAGCAGATCTTCTACAATTTTGCATGCTTTTTTAATATGCATAACATCAAGACTTGTTTTTAGAGTAATATTTTTATTTGATCTTTTTCCACGGATATCCATAACAGTAGTTTTATTATCGATATCTGGCTTCTATAGCGTAAGTTTTTTAAAAATATTTATCTTGTCCAGACAAGTATAAAGCGCGATATAAAAAAGATAGTGGTACTAAAAATAAAAAGTGAAATAAAAAACATATATTTACGGGTTTTTCTCTTTTTTCTTATATGCTTTGCTGCATTTGTGACCATTATTATACTACCGTAAAAAACAGAACACACAAGAAGAACTACAGAAATTATATCTGCAACTTCAATTAGCATTATTTGATTGGAGTCAAGAAAATTTTGGAAATTACCTGTTATGTAAAGCAGAAAAGTAAAAAAAGCTGAAAAAAAGAGAAAAAGCATGAATTTTTCAGCATTTACAAAAAAACTCTTTTTTATTAATTTTAACATTACTAATAAATTATAATAAAAATTTATAACTCTTTAAAGACTACATTGAGAATTATTTAAATCAGTCAAATTTTAAAACTCGACATCAACTTTAATATATCATAAAATCAATATATGCGCCTCTCTTACGCATCTCTAATAAAAAAATATAGTTCCAGGCTCAAGCCAATTTCAACAGCATGGGAGAACACCTTAATGGAAGGTGCAGATTCTACCAAGGCAATCAAGCTTCCCGGATCATCAGGAGACGGACAAAAAAGGAATAAAATTAAAGCTATATTTTTCGACCTCTATGGAACACTTTTTATTTCTGAAGCAGGAGATATAGCATCTTCTGTTGAAAAAAAAGATAACAGCTTTTTTTATAAAACTTTTAAAATATGCGGGATAAAAGATTTTGAAAATAATAATGATATAAATAAATTTTTAAATCTCTTTTATTCTGCAATACTTAAAAAGCATAAGATAGAAAAAGAAAATGGAAATGCAACCCCAGAAATCGATATAAGAGATATATGGCAGGAGACTTTAAATAATTTTGGAATTTCTAAAAGTAATTACGAAATTGAAAAAATAGCAGTTATATATGAATCGCTTATTAATAAAACATGGCCAATGCCTGGGCTCAAAAATATTTTGAACTTTATTTCAAAAAAAGGTATTCCAATGGGAATTATATCAAATGCCCAGTTTTATTCAGAGTATCTTTTTGAAGCTCATTTAAAGAAATCTCCTTTAACACTTGGCTTTATAAAAAGCCTCTGTTATTATTCATATAATAAAAAAGTTGCAAAACCAGGAAAAGCAATGTTTGAAGAAGCTCTTTCAGAGATTAAAAAAGAAAAAAAAATTATTTCTGACGAGATTCTTTATGTTGGCAATGATATGCTTAATGATATAAAGCCTGCATCTCTTTCAGGAATGAAAACATGTCTTTTTGCAGGAGATAAAAGGTCTTTAAGATTAAGAACAGGGCATGAAGAGACAAAAAATATTACACCTGATTATGTAATAACAGAACTTTGCATGCTCAAAGATATATTAAGCTAGAATATGTCCATAAAGTCCTTGCATCCTATTAGTGGAAAAGAGGACTTCTGCGAAGATATGAAAAAACTTGCTTTGGGAATATGGACATATTGAGGATCTATTACAGGAGTTATTGCATGAAAAAATTTCTTTTTTTTCTGATACTTATCATTTTAATGGCTGGAACTGTTTTATATTTTGGATGGATAAGAGTTCCGGAAAACAGTTATGGAGTATTTTTTTCTACCATCACAGGGTATGATAAAAATGTTTTTGAAACAGGAAATTTTTATTTTAAATGGCAAAAACTTATTCCTAAAAATTCAAAAACCTATATTATTAATGATGTTTTCAGAAAAAGAGATATTTCTATAAGAGGAAATCTTCCTTCAGGAGAGTTATATTCCAAAGTTCTGCAAGGCAACCCTGATTTTTCCTATTCTGTTACAGCTTCAGTAACATATTCTATAAGCAAAGATTTTGTAATGGAATATGTTACAAAAAATGGAACCAATGCAATATTTGATCAAACAGGCATAGATAATTTTTTTATTGAAACAGATAAAAAGATACAGAGTATCCTAAAAAATTATATTGAAACCAGTTTTTTGGCAAATTTAGAAGGATCCCAAAATAATGCTGGAATTGAACTTAAAACACTTGCGCCAGAAGCTCTTAAAGAAAAAATAATGCCAAATGTATCCAGTATTGTAATCAGCGATCTGGCTGTAATTAATAGTTATTTTCCTGATATAAATCTTTATAGAATTGCTTCAAAGCAGTACATGGAAATCTTGTCTGACAAAAAAAAGATATTACTGGAAGAAGAGTTAAAAACAGCTAGCAGGGATGCAGATCTTGCAAAAAGATTTGAAACTTTGCAAAAGTATGGGGAACTTCTTAATAAGTACCCTATTCTTCTTGAATATTTTAAAATTAATCCAAATGGAGATATTTTAAAAGAAAGCGAAAAACTCAGATAAAAACTGATATATTTTATACAAGCCGCAGAGTTTGCAACAGAGATATGGCTATTTAATGTCTCCCTGTTCGACTTTCTTGACCTGTGCAAGAAGGCTTTTGAAATATCTGATATTATCAACAGTATCTACAAGAAAATCTCTGAAGCTTTTTGTTTTACCATCTATATTATAATGAGCAGCAAGACTGTTTTTTACTTCGAATTGTGTAGAGTTAAGTAATTCAGAATAGGTTCTAATTATATTATCAAAAGCTTCAATACAGCGTTGTATTATATCGTCCGATACTTTATTTTTTTGCAGAATAAAAGTTTTATACATTTTAAGATAAGCATTATCATTCGCAAGTCCATAACGAAGTCTAAGGAAAAGCTTGCCATCTTCCATGTCCGGACTTAGAGATTTATCAAAGTCCTGTATTTTTACATAAGCATCATCTATAGTAGAAATTTGCATCATTAAATTTGTTGACGTTATCTTATCCTGAGCCAATACAGTTCTTGTTGATAAATCGATAATATTCCTTATGCTTTCATTATAATAATAAACAAGATAGTTAAAAAGCAATTCCATGCTTCTTATATTTGTAAAATAACCTACTCCAATTTTTTCATAGTCAAAACCAGTATATGTTCTAAAATGAAAAAATCTGACAAATGTTTTTCCTTTAAAGAATTTATCAATATTTCTTTCAATCATGAGATTTCTTGCTTTTATATATTTATCATTTACCTGTTCCAAAACCTGGATCTTAAGATTGGCAAAATAGAGTTCCTTAAATCTAAGTTTAGGTATATAAAAAGCAAGTTTATAATAGTAGTCATTTCTATAATATTTTATAATTTCTACTAGAGGAATTTTTTTATTGATCTTTTTGCTTTCCTCATAGATATCCTCCAGTTTCTTATAAAACCATTTGAGGGTCTTATCTTCTTCTGTATCATTACTATTTTTTTCTGCAGATGAATTTTCATTTGGAACTTCTTCTTTATTCTCCATATCCTGGATACTATCTCTATTTTCTGTTTCTATTTTTTCTTCTTCAATATTTTTATAGAAATGTTTTCCCAATAAAGGATTAATTTTTACAGGTTGAGCAACTTTTAGTACCATATAAATTGCATAATAAATTTTTTCAATATATTCCATGCAAGTAAAAACAGGAGCGCTTTTAAAAGAATATATCGCGTTTTCAGAATATGGATTAAAACCAAATATTTTAAAGAATTCATAATATGGAAAAACTATGATGGGACGGAAATAATAAAGAGGAAGAATTTCTTCTTCAATATCATAAAAAATTGAATCTGAAACTTTTTTAGTATAATTGTTGAATCTTTTTATGACTTCTTCTTTTAATGCCATTTTTGTCTCTTTTTCAAAAATAACTTTTTCAGCATCTTCATCATTTAAGAGGTCATCAATTGTTTTTACAATTCCCGGAAACCTTGATTCAACAAGCTCTGTTAGTATTTTTTGAAAAGTATCACCTTTTTTCCAAAACTCTTCAAAAAGATCTACCAAAGAAGATGTCTTTAAAAACAGAACATACACAGTTTCAGCAAATAATTTTGTTACAGTACGTGTATCAAAATGGGTAATACCAGGAGATTTTTTTAAAATAGTTTTTTTCAATTTTGTCATTTTTTGATCTGTATAAGCTGCTTCTTCTGTTTTACCGGAAAGAAATTTTCTGATCTTCAAAATAAGCCTTTCAAAAAAACCTAATTTTAAAATCTCTTCTTTTATATATTTATCTTTGTCTTCTTTTGATACCTCTACATGATATATTGTCTCTTCAATCCTTGTATCATTGAGATTCATATTGCGGTTAATTTTTTTTACAAGATCACGTCTTTCTTTTTCAGAAATAGAAGTTGCCATTTCATCAAAAATAGTTCTTTTCATCTATATTTCCATTTTTTTATAAGCAAAAGTCTTCCTTTTATCATCTCAATCTCAATCCTGTTTCCAAGCGCTACATTGCTTATTCCTGTATCACCAATTTTCCAGTCAAGCGAATCAAGCTCCCATTTTAGACCAGAACTTTTCATCCTGCACCCTTTAGCTGATAGCGGAAAAAGAGAAATAATCTCTCCTTTTTTAGTATTGAGGATAAATTTTCCCTCAACATTCCACGCAATTTCTTCTTTTAAAATCCATATATCAGGGTGAATTTCCCTAAAAAAAAGATAAAATATACCTAAAAAATGGTCTGTTCTTTGCCCAGAGCCTCCTACAATAATAGTCTTATCGTACCCTTTTTCTGCAAGAAACGATAAAGCAAGCTCTGTATCAGTAAAATCTTTTTCCTTTTTATAGTGGAAAATTCTTTCTTTTGGATATTTTTTCAATATATTGTCGGCATTTTTAATAGAATCCATATCACCGAGTACAAAATCTGGTTTTATATTGAATTTTTCTGCTAAATGTATTCCTGAATCTGCTGCTAATACGATAGAAGCGCCTTTAATAATCTCCAAAATCTCTTTTTTCGCTAAAGGGCCTTCTCCGCCTGTAAAAATTACTCCTGTCATTTCAAAAAAGTTTAATATATTTTCATTTTTTTCTAAAGCTTTTTTTAAGTATCCCGAAAAATTAAATAGAAGTGCAGACAAGGATGTCTGCGTAAATATCAAGGAGGATATATGATAATTAACCACAACCTTAGTGCAATGTTTGCGCAACGGTCACAGAAATTCAACAATTACGCTGTTGAAAAAGACATTGAAAAGCTTTCATCTGGTATGCGGATAAACAGAGCAGGCGATGATGCATCTGGACTTGCAGTATCTGAAAAAATGAGAGCTCAAATCAGAGGCCTTAACAGGGCAGAAATGAACGCATTAGATGGTATCTCCTTTATACAGACAGCTGAAGGATATCTTCAGGAGTCACAGGACATACTGTTGAGAATCAGGGAACTTGCAATTCAGGCATCAAACGGTATCTATTCTGCAGAAGACAGAATGCAGATACAGGTTGAGGTTTCACAGCTTGTTGACGAAGTCAACAGAATAGCTTCTCATGCTCAATTTAACGGCATGAATATGCTTACCGGAAGATTTGCTTATGACACAGGCGAAAATGTTGTAACAGCAAGTATGTGGCTGCATATTGGCGCCAACATGGACCAGAGAGAAAGAGTTCACATTGGAACAATGACAGCACAGGGACTTGGTATTCAGAGTCCTTATGGAATGCCAGCAAATGCAACTTTTATCAGCTTATCAAGCCCAGATAGAGCAAATATGGCAATAGCTTTACTTGACAATGCTCTTATGAAAGTAAGCAAACAGAGAGCAGACCTCGGCGCTTATCAGAACAGACTTGAATATGCAATGAAAGGTCTTGCAGTTGGAGCTGAAAACCTCCAGGCTTCTGAATCCAGAATCAGGGATGCTGATATGGCGAAAGAAATGGTTTCTTATGTTAAAAACCAGATTCTTGTTCAAGCTTCTACAGCGATGCTTGCGCAAGCCAACCAGAAGAGCCAAACTGTTATGCAACTTTTCCAATAGTTCTGGAAAAACTTTAACGCTAATTACAACCGGACAGGCACTTACCGGAGCTTGTCCGGTTTTTTTATTTATACCCAGCAGGATGCTTCGCAAACCTTCGGGGTACATAGACAGCTTCACCTATTATTGACATCCTATTAATAATAAGTGTTAACTAGGTATAAAGTGAAACTTCCAATAAAAATAAAACATTTTTGCAAGATATTAAAAGACTCGGGATTTCAGTGCTATCTTGTAGGCGGCGCTGTGCGAAGCTATATCAGCGGAATAAAACCTTCAGATTATGATTTCGCAACAGATGCCCTCCCCGACCAAATTATCTCTATTTTTAAAAATGTCATACCAACAGGAATTGACCATGGAACTGTAACAGTGCGCTTTGAGGGGATGGAACTTGAAGTAACAACATTCCGTATTGATGGAGCTTATACAGACAGCAGACATCCTGATTCAATTGCATATAGCTCCTCCATTTATGAGGATCTAAAGCGCAGAGACTTTACAATAAATGCAATGGCTATTGATCCACTTACCGACAAACTTATTGATCCTCAGAATGGGAAAAAAGATCTTAAGGACAGAATAATAAGAGCAATAGGTATTCCTGAGGAAAGATTTGCCGAAGATGGGCTTAGAGTTTTAAGAGCCTGCAGATTCGCTTCTCAACTTCAATTTACGATTGAAGAAAAAACCTTAAAAGGGATGAAGCAGGAGTCAGAAAGGCTTAATATGATCTCATCTGAACGGATCAGAGATGAGATTAAACATATTCTTTTATCAGACAATCCTTCAACAGCTTTTTATATTATGAAAGAGACAGAAATATTTAAGTATGTTATACCTGAATTCCTCGAAGGTGTTGGGGTAAAACAAAAAGGAATGCATAAATTCGATGTTTTTGAGCACTCTATCATATCATCAGATTTTGCGGAAAAAGATATCATTATCAGGCTTGCTGCTTTATTTCATGATATTGCAAAACCAAGATGCATTGGGACAAAAGATGGAGAACCAACATTTTACAATCACGATATTGTCTCCTCAAAAATGACAGAAGAAATTTTACTTCGCCTTAAATTTCCAAAGAATGTAATAAAACAGGTATCACATTTAATAAAATTCCACATGTTTAATTATACAGAGGATTGGAGCGACAGCGCCATAAGAAGATTTATATCAAAAGTTGGAATTGAGAATGTGCATAATCTTTTAAAGCTCAGATATGCTGATAGAGGCGGAATGATGGGGGAAACACACCAATGCCCTGCTGATCTCTCTTTAATCAGCAGGATAAATAAGATACTGGAAAAAGAATCTGCATTTACGATCAAAAATCTTGAGGTTGATGGCAATATCCTTTATACAGAAGCTGGAATTCCAAAAAATTACAAAATGGGTCTTGTTTTGCAGTTTCTTCTTGATGCTATTTTGGAAGATCCTTCTTTAAATAATAAAGAAAAACTTATTGAGATAGCGAAAAATTTTTATGAAACAAGGATCAATGTGTAGAGTAATTATGAAGACTCTTCTTCTCCATATTTAGCTATATAGGCTGTATATGCAATTCTGGCTGCACTTTGCTCTGCTGCTTTTTTATTTTTACCTTCGCCGCATCCATGTGTTTTTTCTTTGATTTTTACTTCCACAACAAAAGTTTTATCATGGTCAGGGCCGATTTTTTTTACAAGTTTATATTTTGGATATGTTTTATATTTTTTCTGAACAAATTCCTGTAGCAGAGTTTTGTAATCTTTATCATGCTTGTCTTCCAGGACTTTCAGTGTTTCAGGCACAATATGTTTAAGAATAAATGATCTGGTATCTTTTAAACCAGAATCAAGATAATAAGCTCCGATTATTGCTTCAAGACAGTCTGCAAGTATGGCTTTTTTACTCCTTCCACCGGAATATTCTTCCCCTTTTCCAATTAAAATATAGTTATCAATTTTAATTTTTCTTGCAATGTTGCTTAAAATGTTTTCACTTACTACAAAACTTTTTATTCTGGCAAGTTCGCCTTCTGCTTTATCAGGAAGAAGATAAAAAAGATATTCACTTACAACAAGACCGAGAATAGAATCGCCAAGAAATTCCAATTTCTCATTATTATCTATGCTATTTTGACTTTCGTTTGCATAAGACCTATGAGAAAAAGCAAGGTTCAGAAAATCAAGTTTTCTGAACCTTAAATCTGCATGGTTCTGAAATAGAAGCAGCTCTCTTTTTCTGGATTGAGTTATTTCAACAGTATTTAATTTTAACTGTTTCTTAAATCCAAAAATACCCAATTTATTTAGCAACTGATCTAATAAATTCTACAGCATCGCCAACAGTTTCAAATTCATTGGCTTTTTCATCTGGAATTTGTATGCCCATTTCTTCTTCAAGAGCATAAACAAGTTCATAGGTATCAAGGCT
>WRCW01000071.1 GCA_009783755.1 Spirochaetaceae bacterium | reverse complement strand
GGAGCTTATCAGCTTCGCCGATGCATGCGACCCCGCACCCTTTCAACAACTCCGAGCCAGCATGCGGGGCTTGGAATGAAAACCTACACTCAGGTAACCAGCCCCTTGCGCCGTTACACAGATCTTTTGGCTCATATCCAGATCCGCTCCCTGCTTAGGGGCGACATACCCCTTTCCATTGATGAAGTTTCAGCAAGGATGAATGCGGGAGAGGCAGCAACTTCTGCTGTTGGTCAGGCAGAAAGAGCGACCCGAAACCACTGGACAATGGTGTATCTATCCGACAAAAAGGAATCTGTTTGGGATGCAATTGCGCTGGAGAAAAAAGGGAGTAGATGGATCGTTATCATTCCTGCGCTTGCTTTGGAAACCCAGGTTGCAGTTGGTAAAAACATTGTTCCTAATGATTCACTCAAGCTGATACTGAAAGCAGTTAACATCCCCAAAGGAGAAGCGGTTTTTATTCCCGAGGAGTGAGCTCATTGTGAATAAAAATATTTTTGAAATTCGTACTTCTTTGCTGTACGCTGCAAACAGTTATGCCCTGCAGATAACAAAAAAGCATTGTCTATGTAACTTTATCTTTTCCAAATAATATGAAATTTTTAAAACTATGTAGAGTTTTAACTAGAATGCAACATGGCATTTCGTAGAATAGCATTCATTCTTGTTTGATAACCTTTCCCAGCACTTTGCAGCCATTCAAGAACATCAGCATCAAGACGAACATTTACTGTCTTTTTTATTGGCTCGTAATTTGCCATATTTCGGTAGTGGGAAGGTTTCATCTGCGCCAGTTGCTTATTAGTTAATTCCGTGGCATCTGAAAAATCTGTATTTTTAAATGCTTTAATTTCAGCAGTTGTCTGTGCTTTTTTTATATTGTTCATAGTATGTCTCCTGCTCTTTAAGCGTTGCTTCCCGAGCTGTTATTATTTGGGTGTTGCCATCTAACTTATCAATGGTTACAGCAAAAAGAATAACCGTAGCATGGAAACACCCCAAAGTAATGTAGCGGTCTTCTCCAAAAAAAGAATGTTCCGCATCATAAAACTCCAATAAATATGGATCATCAAAAACGTCCGTAATGTCCGACAGATAAAATCCATGTTTTTTCTTATTGAGCTGATTCTTCTCTTCTGTCCATGTAAACACCGCTTCTTCTGTCTATACATAATTGTATATGCTTTTTACTTAATTTGTCAATGACTTTTTGCTGTCTCAGATCTACCGATAAACGCATTCACATTAATTTTTGTAATAACATAAACAATAGAAACTGTATCTGTTCTTCAAATTTTAGAAATATTTTTTATAACTTCCATCTGGTACTCATCCATGGAGGAGAATGCTTTTTTGACACCTTGATAAATTTGCAATACAATGCTCTCATAAAACATCAGGAATATTACCTAGTGGAAATGTGCACCATGGAATATCAGGCTACTGTGAGGAATAATATATGAAAGACAATAAACTCAATGTAAAGACAACAATTTTATTGTCTTTTGGTTTTTTCGCTTCGTCCATTGCATGGAGTGTTTACAACGCTTATGTGCCTCAAATCTTATCTGGCTTTATCACAAGTACTACCCTGATCGGCCTTATCATGACGATCGACAATATCTTTGGCGTAATCTTTCAGCCTTTATTTGGAGCATTAAGCGATAAAACCCGCACCCGTTTTGGCCGCCGATTACCCTATGTTTTTATTGGTCTGCCTGTGTGCGCTGTGGCATTTGCATTGATCCCATACATGAACACGCTCTTGTCCCTTATGATGATTTTGATCATTTTCACTTTTGTAATGTCTGCATGGCGCTCTCCTGTGGTAGCGCTCATGCCTGATCTCACCCCGGGTCCGCTGCGCAGCCAGGCTAACGGTATTGTCAATCTTATGGGCGGAGTTGGCAGTGTACTCGCATTCCTTGTAGGCGGCATATTGTTTAATATATGGTTTGAAAAAACAGGGAATGGATTCCCACTCCCGTTCATGATGAGCGCTGCCATGATGCTGCTCGCTCTTGCAGTACTGGTACTCTTTGTGCGTGAGCCGAAACAAGCATATGAGCCTGATACGAAAAAAACAAAAACAAGAGTGCCGCTCACCAAAGATGAGAAAAAAAGTCTTCTCCTGATCCTATTCGGCATCTTTTTCTGGTTTACAGGATACAACGCTATCGAGACATTCTTTACCCTTTATGCTACAAACACTTTGGGGATGAGAGCCGGAGATGCATCAATGACACTTGCAATTTTTTCTCTCACCTTTTTGGCTTTTGCTGTCCCGGCTGGTTTTATCGGCGCAAAGATTGGACGCCGCAGAGCAATCCTGATCGGCCTTTCAGGCCTAACGCTGTTGTTCTTCCCAATGATATTTATTGCCAATGTGTGGATAACGCGAGTTGTTCTGTTTTTAGGCGGATTTTTCTGGGCATTTGTAAACATCAATTCACTGCCAATGGTTGTAAAACTTTCAGGCGAGGAGAAAATCGGTACTTATATTGGGTATTACTATTTCTTTTCTTTCAGCTCACAGATCGTATCCCCGATTTTGTTTGGCTTTATCCGCGATGTGGTTGGTCACTACAAAGTGCTATTCCTGTATGCATGCATAGCTTTTGCATTGGCAGTAATATGTCTGCTCTTTGTTCGGCATGGGGAGGATGAACCAGATAAGACAACAGCAATGCAGGTTCTTGAAGGACTTGATGATTAAGAAAACATCCTGATCATAGCAGAGCTTTTTTGGCGGTATACACTTTGCAGTATCCTGTGGGTTACGAAGTACCCGGTGGGTTACGAAGTATTATGTGGACCGCGAAGCACTATACAGGTTGTGAAGTACTCTACGGATCGCGAAGTACCCTATGGGTTACGAAGTACCCCGTGGGCAGCGAAGTACCCTACGAAAAACTTTTGCTACATAAAATTCTACCACATCTCTCTTATCCTTTTTAAAAAAATTTGTTATTATTTAGTTAAGATACTAAAGAAGGAGTTTTTATAATGAATATTTTAATCTTTGGGCCAAATGGCAGCGGAAAAGGGACAATGGGAGCAATTGTTAAAGATAAATATCAAACTGCGCACATTGAATCAGGAGTTATATTCAGGGAAAATATTAAAGGTGGTACAGAACTTGGTTTGAAAGCAAAAGCATATATAGATAAAGGTGATCTCGTACCGGATGAAATTACAATACCAATGATTCTTGACCGTCTTAAAAAAGATGATTGCAAAAAAGGGTGGCTTCTTGATGGATTTCCAAGAAACAATGTACAGGCTGAAAAACTGGCAGAAGCTCTTAAATCTTCCGGTATTAAACTGGACTTTGTAATTGAAATACTTCTCGACAGGGAACTCGCAAGAAAGAGAATTATGGGAAGAAGACTTTGTGCAAATGATAACAACCATCCCAATAACATTTATTTCGATTCTATAAAACCAAATGGCGATAAGTGCAGAGTTTGCGGAGGCAGCCTTTCAACAAGAGCAGATGATCAGGATGAAACTGCAATAAATAAAAGACATGATATTTATTATGATAAAAAGAGCGGCACACTTGCAGCAGCATATTTTTTCAAAGATCTGTCAAAGAAAGAAGGGACAAAATATATTGAGCTTGAAGCAGGCGGAAATGTAAAAGAAGTTTCTGAAAAGCTCATGAGTCTACTTAAGTAAAATTGGTATTAACTTAAAATAACGAAACCGCCTTTTTTCAGGGCGGTTTTTTATTCCCTTACTGGCACCTGCGGGCGTGCCGGAAGCAGGCAAAACCCGCAGAGTGATTAAAGCTTATCGATGAGCATGGAACATTTTCCCGAAGGAATGGGAAGTGTCTTCTTTTTTACTCCAATTATATTAATTGTAAAATAATACAACTTTTCCGATTCAAGCCTTATTTCCCAGCCTCGTCCGCTTTTGTTGGCAAGTATTGTTATCATATTTCGCTTGAGAGATAAATCTTCTATCCCCATTATTTCTATAGTAGGAACAATCCAGTCAACTGTTTTTCTTGGGAGACTTATATAAAGTCCAATAACGTTTTCAATCATAAGGGTAATTGTACTTAGCGCTGTATAATTTAAAAAAAGTTCTCTTGGAAAACCACAGTTTTTATTGGCAGACTTTGCAGGCCCTTCTCTCATTGGAAGATAGGCTTCATAAATGTTGCCTTTTTTTTCTCCATCAGGATGGAGAGTATCAAGAATAAAATAAAGATGCCTTATGGCACATTCTCTTGCAAGATCATTTCTTGCATATTTCTCCAGCCCTTTAACAACCATAAATGTAAAATGCGGGAAAACAGAGCCTCGAAAGCCATTACCATCTTCACTAAAAAGAGGAGAACTGGTAGAGAGAGAAGGAAAAGGATTTTCAGTGACAAAATCTCCATTTGAAAGCTTACTGATCATGGCATTAGCTTTATCTTCATTTGGTATTTCAGCAAGAAGAGTCCAGTAAGATGCAATGGTTTCTGTTTTTACCTGGGTGCCTGCTGCATCAAGATCATAGTAAAAACCATTCTCCTTATCCCACATGAGAGAATTTATTCTAGTCTTAAGTGAAAAATATTTTTTCTTGTATTTAAAACTTATTTCTTTATCATTAAGAATATCACCAATAGCTGATGTATAAAGAGCATTTACTGCCTGCATTGCATTAAAATCAATAAGATAATAGGCTTTTTCCCTTGGAGTATTGCCCATTTCAACACAAGTAAGCGGAGTTGCATACAGTCCATTCTCTTTCTGGAATGTTGCTTCAAGCCAACTGTAGTAGTTTTCAAGTATTGGAAGAATTTCCTTTAACCTTTTTTTAAGGCCTATTTTATGATAAAGATTATATTCAGCCCAGGCAAAAAGTGGAGGATGCACACCCTCCGGATTATCTTCTGTAAAAATAGGCTTACCATCTTCTTCTTTATACAAACCTCTGATTGCACCAGATTCCTCCTGCTTGGAATAGAAGTTATCCAGAGCTGAAAAAGGGGAAAATATATTATTGCTGTATACTAAGAAAAAGGCTGAAAGACATGCTTCATACTGGCTTATGTAATTACTGCCAGGATAGTTAAAATATCTCTGCTGAAGTGCGTTCCTCTTTGTCCCTTTTTTCCAGAAATCGTGAAGCCATGTCCAGGTTTTGTTATAAATATCAACAAAGTCTTGATCATAAAAATGCACAATTGGAAAACCTGTTTTAGCCACCTACCTTTACTCCTTAACAAGAGCATAGTTGTACCATAATTAATAATTAAAAGTGATAATTACTCTTCATGTTATGGTCATTATTACACTTGATAATAAAACGAGGATATTAAATATTACCAGAACAAACTCCAGAAGTCAAATTTTATTTTTTTAGATTTTTTTTAACAAATTGACATTTATTTTTATAAGGCGTATCAAAATATATAATGAAAGATTTTCTGCCAATTAATATGACTGAAGCTATAAAAAGAGGATGGGAAAAAGTAGATTTTGTCCTGATTACCGGGGATGCTTATGTAGACCACCCCTCATTTGGAGCAGCAATAATAGCGAGACTTCTTGAAAAAGAAGGGTATTCCATGGGAATTATTGCCCAGCCTGATTGGAAAAACCTTGAAGAATTTAAAACATTTGGCCGCCCAAGGCTTGGGTTCCTTGTAACCTCAGGCAATATTGACTCAATGGTTGCAAAATACACCTCATTCAAAAAAAAGCGGGCGGAAGATCTCTATTCTCCGGGAGGAATCACAGGCAAACGCCCGGACAGGGCACTGCTGGTATATGCATCAGCAATAAGACAGGCATACAGAAATATTCCCATTATTCTTGGTGGTCTTGAAGCATCATTAAGAAGGCTTTCCCACTATGATTACTGGAGCAACAGCATAAGGCGGAGCGTACTTATTGACTCAAAAGCAGATATTCTTGTTTACGGAATGGGTGAAACCAGCATAATAGAAATCGCAGGAAGGCTTAAAAAAGGGGAGCCCATAAAAACAATCACAGATGTAAGAGGAACTGTCTGCAGGGTTTCCCAAAAACCAGAAAAAACAGAAATAACCCAAAACGATATCAAGAATCTTTATTCCTATGAAGAAGCCTCTATGAATAAAGAATTATTTGCCAGGAATTTTTCTACTGCCTATAAAAACAACGACCCTGTAACTGCTTCTGTTCTTGTAGAAAAAACAGGTGAACAGTATGTAATACAAAATAAACCATCCTTTCCCTTAACAACAGAAGAACTTGATGCCATATATGATCTTCCATTTACAAGAGAAGCTCACCCATCTTATGACAGCAATGGCGGAGTCCCTGCTTTGTTGGAAATAAAATTCAGTATAACAAGTTCAAGAGGTTGTTTTGGCAGTTGCAGTTTTTGCGCACTTACTTTTCATCAGGGAAAAAGAGTATCAAGCAGGAGCCATAATTCCATTCTGAAAGAAGCCAGACAAATTGCTAGCATGGAAGATTTTAAGGGATATATACATGATGTCGGTGGACCAACAGCAAATTTTAGAAACCCCTCTTGTAAAAATCAGCTTGAAAAAGGGTGTTGCGATCGCAGATGCCTTACCCCTTCTCCGTGTAAAAATCTTGAAACAAGCCATAAGGATTATATTGAGTTGCTAAGAAAATTAAGAAAAATAGATAAGGTAAAAAAAGTATTTATCCGGTCTGGAATTAGATTTGATTATCTTTTGCTTGATCCTGATGTTTCTTCAGGGAAAAAGGGGAATTTTCTGGAAGAGCTTTGCGAGCACCATATTAGCGGTCAGCTTAGGGTAGCGCCTGAGCATGTCTCGGACAAAGTCCTTAAGATTATGGGAAAACCCAAAGTAAAAATCTATGAGGAATTTCTTTTTAGATTTAAAAAAGAAAATGAAAAATTGGAGAAAAAACAATATGTTATTCCATATTTTATCTCTGCGCATCCAGGATCAACAATTGAAGATGCAATAGAACTTGCCCTATATCTTAAAGAAAATAAATTTATCCCGGATCAGGTGCAGGATTTTTACCCTACTCCAGGAACTCTTTCAAGCTGCATGTATTACACAGGCATTGATCCTCTCACACTAAAAAAAATCTATATTCCGCAGACAGAAGAGGAAAAGAGGATGCAGAAAGCGTTGCTTCATTTTCATAAACCAGAAAATTACTTTCTTGTAAAAAAGGCTCTTGAAAAAGCAGGCCGCAGAGACTTGATTGGGAATCATTCAAAAGCGCTGATTTCTGCAAAAGGGGCTGTTGCATCAACCCGATACAAATCCGGGTCTGTTATTCAAAGCAAGCAACCTCGCGCTGATCATCATCCAAGACGCAAAAACTGATTTGGAAATTTATCATATTTACGATTAGAGTTGTTTAGATGATACTATTAACAGCTGGCTGGGGTCGTTTCGGACGTTCAGTCTAGGGGGGCTTTGCCAAACATTAGACATCCAACCGAGCTTTTTAATTTTTGAGTTTAAATTTTACTATGATTTAAACCCAATTTGTCTCTTTGGTTCTGGAGGCTGTCCCAGTAAATTATTTAGGGCAATAATAACTTCATTTACCCGCTTATCATTTTTTTCAATGTAAAGCATAAGGCATAAAACGTCTTCCGCCATGTTGATAACTTGGTATTCCAAAATGGAATATCAAGTTATCCCATTCTTCCCTGTATACACAGCGTGAAGATTGTTTTGCTTCAAAGTTTTATAAAAAATAATTATTATAAAATTTTAAAATCATTATAGAAATATTGCCTGTATATGGTATTATTATGGAAAAGGAAAGCGAGTATATAATAAAACATATAAGCGAAACTCTTGATGAGATTTTGCTAGTATTGAAAACGCCTAAAAATAAATTTTTTAGGGCTATGGAAATCTTTGGAACATTTGTTAACGTTCTAGGGGCTTTTATAGTTATAGATATAATCCATAAATGGATCAGGGGTGGTTAAAATGCTTTTTCAGTTGATTGTTGGTATAGCACTATTAATTATTGGTACTTCTCTTATTATGATTGCCAGATATCTTAGACGCCATCAATAAAGGAGATTAAAATGTTTTTTGAATTGATTGCCAGTATTGCATTATTGATCTCTGCTGTATCTCTTTTTATAATTGCCATGACGCTCAGGCACCTCAATAAAAACAACAACTCATCTTCTGGTAAATGACTTCCAAACAAAATCTTTAAAATCTTTTTCTTCTAAAAGTTCCCACTCGTTGAAATCTAACTCAGGAAAATAAGCATCTCCATCATGACTATTTTTAACAAAAGAAATGTAAAGTTTTTTGACAAGAGGCAATGCCTGTTTATAGACAGATGCCCCTCCAATAATAAAAGGAGTTCCCTCTGTTGAAAAAGAAGCGTTAATGGCATCTTCAAGTGATTTGAAATAATAAGCTTTTCCGGTTTCATACTCATTTGCATCAGGCTGATTACTCCCAACAGATTCTTCTTTAAAAGCAGATGCAGATATTATAAAATTTTTTCTTCCTGGAAGAGGTTTTCCAATGGATTCAAATGTTTTTCTCCCCATTATAAGAATATTGCCCATTGTGATTTGTTTAAACAGTTTAAGATCTTCCGGTAAATGCCAAGGCAGATTATTTTTATTTCCAATAAGATAATCTTTTGTCATTGCAACAATAATTGAAACTGGTTTTTCAACAGAGGGCATTAAACTGCAACCTCGAATTTTATTACAGGGTGGGGATCATATCCTGTAAGATTAAAATCTTCGAAGGTAAGCTTATCAAAAGGTTTATCAGCAATTGAGATTTCAGGAAGTTTTCGAGGTGGCCGCTCAAGCTGCATTTTTAATCCATCAATATGATTTTCATAAATATGGGCATCAATAAGTGTATGGGCAAATTCACCGGGAACAAACCCGCACTCTTTTGCAAGCATTATTGTAAGAAGAGAATAGCACGCTAAGTTAAAAGGGACTCCAAGAGCTATGTCTGCTGATCTCTGAGTAAGGTGGCAATTAAGCTTATCATCAGAAACATTAAAACAAAATGTGTAATGGCATGGGGGAAGAAGGCTTGCCGCTGCATTTGCAGGGTGCCATGCAGATACAACAAGACGGCGGCTGGCTTTTGAAGCTGGATTCCCCTTTATCTCTTTAAGAGAGTCTATAATATAGCTTATTTGGTCAAAAACTTTCTCACCTGTTGTTTTATCAGTACTAACCCATTTATCTGACCAAACTTCTCCATCAAGACCTTTGGCAGGAACTGGAAACCTTCTCCAAAATCTGCCATACGCTGTTTCGAGCCTCCCTTCGGAATCTGCCCAGTCATCCCATATTTTTGTGTGATTTCTTAAATTTTTTATATG
>WRCW01000070.1 GCA_009783755.1 Spirochaetaceae bacterium | reverse complement strand
GATCTCCATGGATAAAAACTTTAGCCGGGATGTTGTTGTTATTGAGGATCTTAATGCTTCTGCAGAAATAGCTCTTGAAGCAGGTCTTTGGAACTGGCGTCTTTCGCATAGAAGGGCGATCCTATCCAGCGGAACTCTTACTGTAGTTGAAGCATCTGGAATTAAACTGTTAAGCCCCGCAACAGGTACCATGTTCCGATATCACGAAGAACAACCATCTTTGCGTTTTCAGTGGTCGGAAGTAGAGGAAGCCTCGCGTTATAATATAGAAATATCATCAAAGCAGGATTTTTCTGCTCTTCAAATAAATAGAGAAATATCAGCTTCTTTTTTTGTTGATTCAGGGCTTGGACATGGAACCTGGTATTGGCGAGTAAAGCCGGTTTTTTCTTCTGCTTTTGAAGGAAATGCTGCTTTTTCGCCGGAATCATTTTTTCAAATAGAGAAAGGTGGTGCCGGAGATATGGCAACATCATTGGTCGTACCTGAAAGAGCAATAGCGCCTGTTCCACTGGAACTCCGTCTTTTAAGCCCTGGCAATGGTACAAGGCTGCCTGGACTTACTGCATTAAGAGAACAAACCAATTTTACATGGAATGCTGATGGTGAAGTGAAAAGTTCGAGATTTGTTCTTTCAAAAAACAGCAATCCTTTGTTGGGAACTCCTGTAGTAGAAATTATTGATCCCAAGCATACCATATCTCTGGATCGACTTGGAGAAGGGGTGTGGTACTGGACAATAGAAGCGCAATCTTCTAATGGTTTGGTGAACTCTGCAGAGCCACGAGAGTTGCGTATCCAGCCTATCCCGCTCCTTGCTGCGCCCGGTAACCGCCGTCCTCAGAACAGACACCTTTTTGATATTGAGCAGCTTAGAACGCAGAGAAACATTGTTTTTAGATGGGCTTCTGTATCAGGAGCTAATGCATATGTTTTTACACTTTACGAACAGATTGCAGGTGGGCAACGACAAATCAATCGCGATACTGTGACAAGTACCAGTTGGACGCTTGAAGATATAAGTGTCCTGAGCCGGGGATCATTTTTTTGGCAGGTAGAAGCAGTAAACAGAAATCGTGACAATACAATTGAGCAGCGCGGTGTTTTGGGAGTGAATTCTTTTACAATAGACATTCCTGCTCCACGTCCGGTACAGATGAAAGATCCTGGAGTGCTTTATGGCTTTTAGGAATTCTTCAATGAAAAAAATATTAGTCTTAGCTATTGCAATACTTTTTATCACTGGTCTTGTGCCGCTATTTTCCCAGTCTTCCGGTTACTATATGGTACTCCGCTTTGTTCAACGCCTTACATGGGTAGGTGACAGATATGCAATGCGTTATGAAGTAATAATAGAAAAAGAGGAGGGTGGGCAATACCGAAAAGTATCTCAGGAATTCACAGAAAAAAATTTTATTGAAGTTTCCCTTTTGCCTGGGAATTATCGATATCAGGTCATACCTCATGATTTTTTGGATCAGCCGATTTTTGTAAATGAGTGGACAAGATTTGAAGTCCTGCGAGGAGATGATAAATTATCAACAGGAGAACATGAAATCATTGTTGTAAACCCTGTTGATGAAACAAGCCGAAAAGCTATAATACTGATTAGCCCTGAAACAGCAGAAACTGAGGAACCGGAAAAGGTTAGCGAATACAGAAATCAGTTTGATATGTACTTGGGCGCAGCTTATATACCCTTATTCCCTATTTACGCTGAAAATAAATTCTTTGGTGAAAAATATTCGCCATATGGTGTGGCTGTTCGTTTTGCAGTTGTCTCTGCTAAAGAAAGATTCGTAAGCCCTGGAGTGGAAATGGTAGCCTCATGGCGCACTTTTGAACCCAGTTCAGGAAAAACTGAACACTCATTTTCATTGGATTTAAATATCCTGGCGCAAGCCCGTTTTCCCGGCAACAGAGCAGCTCTTAATTTTCGATCTGGTGCTGGTATTTCATTGTTACCGGAAAATGATTCAATATCATCAGCTGGTCAATATTCATCCCATATAAATATTGGCATATCGTTCCTATATCTGATCAGGCAAAACCTGTACTTTGAAACTGGTATGGATTACTCTCAGTTCTTCACAAGAGACTACTTTGGCTTTATAAGACCATGTATTGGATTGGGTTACAGGTTTTAGGGGGTATTGATGATAAAAAATTTGTTTTCATATAAAAAATTTATTTCAAAACCCAAAAAAACAAGAGTATTCGGCTTGATATTTTTATTGCTGATTTTTTCTGTTGTTCCTTTATTTGCACAAGAGCCTGCCAAAGAGCCGATACAAAGTTATCTTGCAGCGCCTTCTGAAAGAGGAGAAATCTGGATCAGTGCAGTAGCGGAAGCTGCTTTCTATAGCGCTTTTACCTTTTCCTATGGTCCTGGTTTGTCCATTGGCTATGGAAAAAGAGTCTCAACAGGGCTAAAAGCAGTATTTCTTTTTGATGCAGAGAACGAACTGGATGTAGTGGAAATAAATTTTCTTCTTCGTTGGTATTTATTGAGCGTAACCCCTACTTCTGGTCCTTTTATCCAGCTTGCCGGAGGCCCTGCGATCTTTTTTGAGCGCGAAAAAAAGATTTCCATGCCTGCAGAATATGGTATGCTATCTGCCGGGCTAAGTGCAGGATGGCGGTTTCACATTGGAAATTTATTTTTTATTGAGCCCTCTATACGCGGTGGATATCCATATATGGCTGGAGTCACACTGTTATCTGGTGTAAGGTTTTAACTTCGCTATTTTCTTCCTGTTTTATTATCTATTCCTTGATCTTTGTGTACAAAATATGTAAGAAATTCGCATTATAGACAACCATAACGAAAAACAGTAAGATACAAAAATGAAGTGTGATATTTGTGGCAATAACAAAGCTGTGATCCATATCCAACAGATTGCAGGAAATGAAGAAATCAATATAAGTATCTGTGAAAAATGCGCAAAAGAGAAAGGTCTTACAATAAATAATTCAGAACTTAATATAAATTTAAAAAATCTTCTCAAAAATTTTACAGAAATAAAGAAATCTGTAATTGGGAAAGATATTGTAAAAATATGTTGTATATGCGGAAAAACCCTGCAAGATTTAAAAAAGAGCGGAAAAGCAGGTTGTCCGGAGTGCTATAAAGAATTTAGAAAATATATGATTTCCTTTTTAAAAACAAATGCAGGATCTGCCGAACATAAAGGTAAATATCCTTTTAAAATAAATATTTTAAGCTATAGGATGAAAAAAATTAACAATCTTCAATCATTGTTGCAACAGGCTGTAAAGGAAGAGGATTTTGAGGAAGCTGCCTATTTACGGGATAAAATAAAGCTAATGGAGAAACAATTAGAAAGAGATGGTAAATAGTAATTTCAAAATCAGTTCCAATGGATGGTTTAACGAAGAAGGGCCAGAAAATGATGTGGTAATCTCAAGCCGCATAAATCTTAAACGAAATATTGAAGGAATTGTTTTTACTGAAAAAATGAGCAAAAAAGAATCAGATTATCTCTTTGATGAAATTTCCAAAGCTGTAAAAAATATGTATGGTTTTAGCTACTATAATTTTAGTAATCTGAATACCATTGAAAAGAAGATACTTGCAGAACGCAATTATATAAAACCCTTTATTAGTGCTGATGCTTCTTCAAACGAAGAACAATCGATTTTAATTAAAGATAATGAAGAAGTCCTTGCAATTTTTAATGAAAATGACCATATAAAAATTAAAAGTATAAAAAGCGGACTAAACTTGAGAAAAGCATATAACTGTTGCAATGAGCTTGATAATATTTTTGATGAAAAGTTTAAGTTTGCCTTTTCCACACAATTTGGGTATCTTACATCTGACATATCTTCCTCAGGAACAGGGATGAGTGCATCTGTAATGCTGTTTTTGCCTGCAATAAGGCGTGCAGGTAAGATAGATAAAACACTTACAGAAATAATGCGAGCTGGCTTTGCTGTAAGAGGTTTTACAGAAGAAAAAAGTTCTATCGCTCCCTCTTACAACGGAGATTCCATGGGAGATCAATATATTATTGATAATCAGTTTTCTACAGGAAAAAGCGAAGAGGATTTTATAAAACAACTTGAAGGTATAACAGATATTATTGCAGGATATGAGCGGGAAACGCGTGATATACTTATAGAAAATGACAGAATCAATATTGAAGATGAAATTTATAGAGCAAAAGGGATCCTTGAAAATTGCAAAAAGATCACTTTAACTGAAGCTATAAGGCATCTTTCATCTCTTAAATTAGGAAAATATTACAATTTAATCGATAAAAATATAACATATTCGCAATTAAATTGTTTATTATTGCAAATACAGATGTCTCACATAAAAAATATAAGCAATAGCTCAGATGAAGAGATTTCAAGGGCAGAATATATCAGGAATAATTTATTAAGGAATAGAAATGTTTAAAGGACTAACAAAAAGAGCTCAAAAAGTACTTGCCCTGATCGCGCAGGAAGAAGCAAAAAGGTTTCATGCTGATCAGCTTTTACCAGAACATATAATACTTGCGCTAATTAAAGAAGGGGAAGGACAAGCATTAAAAATCTTAAAGAAATTTAAAATTGAACCTGCTCAATTACAGATTGAAATTGAAAACAACCTATTTAAAGACAGGGGAGGTTTTCTCCTTGGAGATGTCCCTCTTTCTAAAAGGGGAAGAAAAGTTCTTGAAAATGCAGCTGAAGAAGCTAAAAAATTCAACCATGAATATATTGGGACAGAACACCTCCTTCTTGCAGCATCAAATGAACCAGGAAGTATTGTTTCAATGTTCCTTATAAGCCGCGGTATTACACCTGAAATACTAAGAGATGCTATTGCAGAGATGTCTGAAATAGGAAAATCAGATAATAAAATAGGCAAGCAGATAGCTGTTATAAAGAAACCTCTTGCTTCCGGTGGAAAAAATACACCACTTTTGAATGAATTTTCCAAAGATCTTACAGAAATGGCAGCAGCAGGAAAACTTGATCCTGTAATTGGCCGCGAAAGAGAGATTGGCAGAGTAATTCAGATACTTGCCCGCAGGACCAAAAATAATCCAATACTGCTTGGTGAACCAGGAGTTGGAAAAACAGCAATTGTTGAAGGGCTTGCAACAAGAATAGCTTCATATAAAGTTCCCGATATCCTTTATTATAAAAGAGTAATGATTCTGGATCTTGCGTCTGTAATTGCAGGAACAAAATACAGAGGAGAATTTGAGGAACGTTTAAAAAGAATAATGAAAGAGATAAAATCAGCAGGTGATATTATTCTTTTTATAGATGAAATACATACTATTGTAGGGGCAGGCGGAGCAGAAGGGGCAATAGATGCTTCAAATATGTTAAAACCAGCTTTATCCCGCAATGAAATTCAGTGTATTGGCGCCACTACTTTAAATGAATATAGAAAAAATATTGAAAGAGATACTGCTCTTGAAAGAAGATTTCAGCCTGTACTTATTGAAGAACCGGCATTTGATGAAACAATTGAAATACTTGAAGGGATAAAAAAATATTATGAAAATTTTCATAATGTGACATATAGCGATGAAGCTGTAAAAGCTGTAGTAAAACTGGCATCAAGGTATATTACAGACAGACTAATGCCAGATAAGGCAATTGATATACTTGATGAAGCAGGCGCTCGCAAAAGAATAGCTGTAAGAGTAAAACCAGAAGAACTTGATAATATCAATAAACAGCTTGATGAACTTAATGCGGAAAAAAAGACCTATGTGAATAATCAGGATTATGAAAAAGCAGCTTCTGTGCGGGATAAAATAAATAATCTTCGGGAAGAGAAAGATATTATTGAATCATCATGGAAAGAAACTGTAAAAGTAAAACAGAATCTTATAGATGAGTCAGATATCCATCAGGTTCTTGCAGAAATAACAGGAATTCCAATATCTCATATTGCTGAAGATGAATCAAAAAAACTTCTTAAAATCGAAGATTATCTCCATAAAACAGTAATTGGTCAGGAAGATGCTATAAAAGTAGTATCTTCTTCGATAAGAAGGAGAAGAACAGGGATTTCTTCGCATGCAAAACCTCTTGGCTCTTTTATATTTCTTGGTCCTACTGGTGTTGGAAAAACACTTCTTGGAAAAACACTTGCAGAATTTCTTTTTGGAAGCCCTGATTCCCTTATTAGAATAGATATGTCTGATTATATGGAAAAACATAATTCCTCCCGCCTTGTAGGTTCCCCTCCGGGCTATATTGGCTATGATGAAGGGGGAGTATTAACAGAAAAGGTAAGAAGAAAACCATATTGTGTAGTGCTTTTTGATGAAATTGAAAAAGCGCACCCTGATGTATTTAATCTTTTACTCCAAATTCTTGAAGAGGGGGAAATACAGGACAATCTGGGTCACAGGGTATCTTTCCGCAATGCTGTAGTTATTATGACATCTAATGCAGGAGCACGGGATATATCTTCAGGTTTTTCCCTTGGTTTCAAAAACAGTGGCGATATAACTTATGCTGAAATCAAATCATCAGCTCTTAATGAACTAAAAAGGATATTCAGACCTGAATTCCTTAATAGAGTAGATGATATAGTGGTTTTTGAAAGCCTTACCAAAGAACAGATGGGAATGATATGTGATAATATGGTTAAAGAGCTTGAAAAAAGGCTTTCTGAGAAACATATTGGAATAAAAGTGACAGAAGCTGCAAAAAATAATCTTATTGAAAAGGGGTGGGATTCCAGGTATGGCGCACGTCCTTTAAGAAGAGTTATTCAAAATGATATTGAGGATCAGCTTTCAGTAATGGTTATCAATGGAGAAATAACAAGCCATTCTACTGCTGTTGTTGATTATCAGGATAGTAAAATTATTATTTATAAAGAATGATTTTACTTGATAAAATAAGCACTAATTTATATTCTAAATAGCAAATGAATCTGGAATTATTTATACTGGGGTGTGGGGGGATGATGCCTTTACCGGGGCGTTATCTTACGTCGGTTCTTTTGAGAAGAGATGGAGATCTGTTTCTTTTTGACTGTGGCGAAGCAACACAAATTTCCCTTAAAAAACTAAATATAAAGTGGAAAAAAATATCTGTAATATTGATATCTCATATGCATGCAGACCATGTAACAGGCTTGCCCGGTATATTGATGCTTTCATCGCAGGTTGAGCGGGATGACCCTTTATATATTATTGGTCCTCCAAGATTGGGAGAATATATTGAAGAAAATAGACGAATTCTAGATATGTATATTAACTATAAAATCGAAGTAATTGAGGTCAACCAGCCTGGCACTGTTTTTAAAGGCGATGGATATTATATAGATGCTTTTCCCCTTAACCATACAAAACCATGTCTTGGTTATTCTTTTATAGAAGAAAAAAGATCCGGGGTTTTTTATCCTGATAAAGCTTTAGAATTGAATATTCCAAAAGGAAACCTTTGGTCAAAGCTTCAGAAAGGGGATTCTGTTGAACTTGAAGATGGAAAAATAATTACTCCGGATATGGTTACAGGAGAAAAGAGAAGCGGAAGAAAATTTTCTTTTGTTACTGATACAGCTTTTTCTTCCAATATAGTGCCAAATATTAAAGATTCTGATATACTCATTTGCGAAGGAATGTTCACAGAAGAGCTTGCAGAAAGTGCTGCTGCAAAAAAGCACCTTACAGCAAAACAGGCAGCGGAAATTGCTCTTCTTGCCGGAGGAATTGGCGATCTTGGACTTATCCATTACAGCCCAAGATATAATGACAGGGAACTGGCTAAGCTCCTGGAAGAGGCAAAAGCTCTTTTTCCAAATACATTCCTTACAAGGGATAGACAGGCAATAAATATTAAAAATAAGGATTAATATCAAATTTTGTTGGAGGTATCAATAAAAATGATACAGGCAGAAAATATTGAAAAAAAGTATGGCTCTTTTACTGCTGTGGAGGATATTTCTCTATCCATAGGACGTGGTGAAATTGTCGGATTATTAGGCCCTAATGGCGCTGGCAAGACAACTATAATGAAAATATTTACAGGATACCATTTCCCTACAAAAGGAAAAGCATTGATAAACAATTATGATGTTTATTCAGATTCTTTAAAAGTTAAAGAATCTATTGGTTATCTTCCTGAAATGGCCCCGCTTTATAATGATCTTACTGTTCTTGAATATTTACTTTTTATTTGCGATGTCAGAAAAATTGAAAAAGAAAAGAGAAAAGAAGAGATAGACAGGGTAGTAGCAGAATGTGGTCTTGAGCAGGTAATAAACAGACCTATTGAAAAAATATCAAAAGGTTACAGGCAGAGGACAGGGCTTGCTCAGGCTATTATCCACTCACCTGAAATATTGATACTTGATGAACCTACAACAGGGCTTGACCCAAATCAGATCATCGAAATAAGAAAACTTATAAAAAAACTTGGAGAACAAAAAACAGTAATTCTTTCGACTCATATATTGCAGGAAGTAGATGCTGTTTGCAATAAGGTTCTAATCCTTAATCGCGGAAAAATAGTGGCAAGAGGCACTGCAGAAGAAATAAGAAGAGAAATGCAGGGAGATTACAGATATTCCATTATTTTAAAAGCATCTGATATTGGTAGTGTCAAATCATCTATTGAAAAAATCAATACAGTTAATGAAGTATTATTGTTTGAAACAAAAGATAATGGATTGATTGATATCAAGCTTTCTGTAAAAAATGATATTTCATGCGGAGAGGAATTATTTGACTGGGCAGTTTCAAATAATTTTAAAATATTATCCATGATTCCGGAAAAAGTAAGCATAGAAGATATATTTATCAAACTTACTGCAGAGGGAGAAGAAAAATGAATATAGTTGGATTATATAAGAAGGAGATAAAATCATACTTTAATTCTCCGATAGCATATCTTGTAGTGCTTTTTTTTATACTTTTCTGTAATGTCTATTTTTTCTTTTTTAACCAGTTTATTGGGAAAAATGTGGCATCCCTCAGAGGTTATTTTTCTTTGATGCCAATGATTTTTATTATTTTGATACCATCAATTACCATGAGATCATGGGCAGAGGAAAAGAAAGTAGGAACAGAAGAATTGCTTTTTACATTACCACTAACAAACTGGGAACTTGTGCTTGCGAAATTTTTAAGTTCTCTTACATTGCTTAAAATAATGCTTGTTACTACTATTTTTGTTCCAATCACTCTTAGTAGACTTGGTAATTTTGAAATAGGGCAGATAATTGGAGAATATTTAGGAGCAGTGCTTCTTGGCGCAGCAGGTTTAGCGATCGGACAGTTTATCTCTTCGATAACTTCAAACCAGATAAGCGCTTATATTTTTAGTGTAGTTGCATTGCTTTTTATTACGCTAATTGGAGATGTCTCATTTTTTATGAATCCATCTGCAATAATAAGCAAGGTATTCAGTTATTTATCTTTTTCTTTTCATTTTGAATCATTTAGAAAAGGGCTTATCGATACAAGGGATATG
>WRCW01000069.1 GCA_009783755.1 Spirochaetaceae bacterium | reverse complement strand
GAATCTGCCACTATTAAATTTTCTGTGGAAAATGGTGAAAAAATCAAAATAATTGGGGAAAAAGATCTGTTTTATCTTATAGAAGCTGACAACAAAGGGAGCAGGGGCTGGGCGAAAAAAGAAAACATTATAGTGGAATAAATATGAATTTTGGAAAAATTCTTGATCATTGGGAAAAAAGAGGGAAAAGCAATAGCAAAGGCGCTCCATATCCTGATAAAGATAAAAAACTTGGTACAGGAGATGCTCTTTTGTCCCAGGGCAGGGGAAAAAATTTAAAGGTTTTAAGGAAAATAAAACCGCAGGATACAATCGACCTTCATGGTTTAACAGCTTCAGAGGCAGAAACAGAGCTTAAAAACTTTCTTTTAAATAGCAAAAATAAAGGCTACAAAAAGGTTTGTGTGATCCATGGTAAAGGAATTCATTCAAGCGGCGAAAGTGTTCTTAAAAAAGTAGTTGATGATGTTTTAAGAGATTGTCCTTATGTTGGAGCAACAGGTTTTTCACAGCAAAAAGATGGCGGAAAAGGTTCCCGCTGGGTAACTTTTAAATAACTTATTTTTCTCGATATATTATTCTTCCCCGGGTAAGATCATAAGGGGAGAGAGCGACTTTTACTTTATCGCCAGGCACTATTCTAATATAAAATTTTCTCATTTTACCTGAAAGGTGAGCCAGTATCATGTGGCCGTTTTTAACTTCTACTTTAAACATCGTATTGGGTAAAGATTCCTTTACTACACCATCAATTTCAATGGCTTCCTCTTTATTAGCCAAGTTTCCTCCATTTTTTATAATAATTATTATAAATTTTTGTAATAATTAATAATTAATTTATAATATTTAAATAAAAATTTTTTGTCAACAAAGAATAAGGTTGACAATAAGTGCGAAATTGTGCAAATTACGCTTTAACTAAAACATAGAGGGAATGTTATGGAAAGTGATTTTAAAGAACGTATGAATGAAGCACTACTTAAGTTGAAAGAAGAAATTATAAATAACCTTATTTCAGAAAATGATTCTTTCAAATCTCTGGTAGAAGATATGGATCCTAAAGATGTGGTGGATATTGCTGCAGATGATATAGACAGAAAGATGCTTGAAACAGTAAGCGCGCAGGATATCAAAAGATTAAAATTGATTGATGCTGCTATATCGAGAATACAGAACAATAGATATGGAGTCTGTATGAAATGTGGTAAAAAAATACCCGAAGAACGACTTAAAGCAATTCCATACGCTATTATGTGTATATCTTGTAAAACATCTGATGAAAAAATGAACAGATAGCGAAAAACTAGAACCCCTGCAATAGGGATTAGAATCATGCTTGCATGATTCTAATCCCACGTAATAGTAGTTTTACCTCATATATGAAGGTTCCAGCATGAGAAAAAAAGCTAAAAATCTATCTTTTACTCGAATTTTTAGCTGTCCATAGTAGAAAACACCTCAATATTCCGATGTACCACCCCCTGTTTTGATAAGTTGCAGTTGGAGCATGGGTGGTTTCGCACACAACTTTTGACCTAATCTATTGCCTGAAACAGTCGATAATTAATCAACAAGAGAGTTAATTATGGAATCTATACAAGCTGTTTCAAATATATCAGTACCCTTTTCACAGATTTTAAAAGTAAGCTATTCAGGCGGAAGTTTATCTGTTCCTGTTAGTGATGCTGCAGGTATTAATACCAGATTCAAGCACATAACAGGTGTCCCATTAGCATCAGAAGAGAGCAATATCTCTTATTACAAACTTCAGCAGCTAGATATGTTGATTGACCAGATAAGTAAATTAAGGAATAGGGAAATAGACATTGATGTTGCAAATATTGATAAAGAAGAGCTTCAGGACTTAATAAACAACTTCTCTTATGACCTTAGAAATAAAATAAATTCCATGACTGTTAATTATTATAATGGGGTTTATTACACTGGTTCTATTCTTAATATGACTGCTTAATAATGAATTATTTAATCCTAATTCTTGCAACAACACTTTTTTTTTATCTATTAATTCCGGGTATTGGCGCTTTTATTGTTAGAAAACAGTGGAATGAATTCCGTAAAAAACTTCTGATTGCGGCATCTGCTCCTATCATTGATTTCCATAAATCCAGGCTTGGTGGAAGGGAATCAGAATATCTTGGTATTTTTAAGTTTTTTGGATCACTTGAAGCAATCCAGGATAAATATGAGATCTGGCTCAGAAGCACTAATTTTACAGCCACTGTTGATATGCAAAATGTTAAAATATATCTTATTCCTGCTTTTAGTTCAGTTGAAGATAAAAACGATATATATGAAAAAAACAGGGAAATCATAATTGATGAGATGCCACAGGTACTTAACTGGGAAACATTTCATTCTTTATCACAGCAGACAGATATAATGGTTTGTGGCCCTCTTTTTATGGAAAAAGGGAAAGTAATCTTTAGAAATACATCTGAAAACACTATAACTTTCCTTATCTATGATGGCAAACAGGAGTCTTTATTAAGGCGCAGTATATGGGCAGGAAGGCATAGAAATGAGTTCTGGAATATTCTGACGCCTACTTCTCTGGTTGCAGGCTCTTTTTCCCTTTTTATTATTGCATATTATCTTTTTTCCTTTCCTGGATTTACAATCATCTCAAGATTTACACTTTCACTAAGCCTTATTCCTGTAATGCCTCTTTTCCCGCCTGGTGTTGTACTATTTTTTGCATATAGGCACTTCTGGAAAAAAGCAAGATTTTTAAGAGCAGAAAGAGATATTATAAAATTACCTTTTCACTATTTTCAGGATCCAACAGTAACCCCAACGCAGATTGGGATCGGTAGTGACAATTTTTGCCTTGATATCTGGCCTAAAATGACATACTGCTATAGAAAAATCGAAAATCAGGAAGAAGTAATACAGATCTGTCATGACAAGAATATAAAAGTAAGAAGTATTTCTATTCAAAAAAATGATATATCAAAAAATAATGTCTATTATTATTTTTATAAACCAGAGATAAAATTACAGGATCCTTTTATTGAAGAAGTTATTATTGATGGAGATCCTGCAGCTATTATAAAAAAATGCCAGCGCAAATCTGAAATTTATGACTATCTTTCTCTGGGAATTTTTTCATTTGGAATGATAATCAATTTTTCTCTTACTTATTTCTTTATTGATTTAATAAGCAGATAACAAGAACTTTATTCCGAACAGCATTTAGCTGCTCCAAAAATTATTTTTGCTGTTTTTTTGCATAATCAGCGTTCATTTTTTTTCCTTTAAATGTAACACCATTAATAACATTTATAACAGCTTCTGCTTTTGAAGTTGTAACATCTATAAATGAATAGCTGTCAAATACTCTTATCCTTTTAAGGTCACTTTTCTCTGCAACTTTAGAAGATAAAATCATTCCAGCTATATCTTTTGAATAAAGTCTTCTGTTTTTTCCAATATTTATAAAAATGGTTTTAAGATCACTATTATTTTCTTCGCTGCTTTTTGTCTGTAAACTATATCCATTTTGTTCTGCATATTTTTTAAGAAGCCATGCTGAAAAATAACCTCTCATAAAGAAAGAAACATTCTTTTTCAATATTTTCTTGATTTCTACAAGGGTTTTTATGTCAGAAGTTTCTTTGATTTCAGAAACAATATTTTGTATAAAAGAGTTATCCATAATTTTTTTTTCTCCTGTCTCTGTGCATTTTAATGTTATTGGCTTTTTAAAAAGTTGATAAAAAGAATAGTATTGATTCAGTTCTTTTGTAAAGACCATAAAAAGCTGTTTTCCGCTAAGTTTTGAAAAAATAAATTCCACATCTTTTTCAAAGCTGTAATAATCATCAACATCACTATCTTCGATTATGCAACTTTGTATCCCTTCAAAAGAAATATTATCGCTTCGTATCAGGTCGATAATACTGTCTGCAGTGCTTATAAATATATCTGGCTGTTTTTCAAGCATACGGGAATCTTTTTTAATATTGCGATCAGAATTCCCTGCAACTGCCTGAAGGCTTGTTACTTTTTTTTGAAACAATTTTTTAAAAACAGCATTAATTTTTTCTACACTTTCATACGATGAGGCAATAATAATACTTTTTAGTCCATGGAATGAAAAATCTGTATTTATAATAACAGGAAGAACCATTCCCAAGGTTTTTCCGCACCCTTTTTTAGTTTCTGCAATTATATATTTATTGGAGGAAACTGTCTCAAACAGTTTTTCCTGAAATGGAGTCAATGCCTCAAAACCGGCTTTTTTTATGATTAAACTATATTTATCATTTTCTTCAATTTTTTGTTGATACAAAGCTATAATCCTGATAATTGGTTATTTTTTAAAAATAGTCCCTGTTTTAAAAATTGTCAATAAAAACAGTCACTCCGCAGGTGCAGGGCATCCTGCTTCTGTTGGAATAAACTCCAGCAGATATCTTATCATCTTTTAACAATATATTATATATACTGATATTCCGATATAATAATAAATATACTTGTAATAATAGAGGGATGCAATGAGAAAAATATCACTATTCTTTTTGATTTTTTTACTGTCAACAATCTTTAGTTTTGCAGAAAAATTTGAATATAAATATATCGCCGGGACAAAGTACAGGATATTGTCCGAAGTAGATGAAAATGTCTTTATGAATGGTATTTTTTCTCATAATGCAAAAATGCTTAATAAGATATCTGTGGAAGTGCTTGAAGCAGAAAATGGAAGCGGACTTATGAGTGGAATTCTTGAAATGTCTGAAAAAATTACCGGAATATATTCTACATACGAAATAGCTGAAAAATATGAATCAATATTCAGACAGGACAGGCTTGGATACACTACAGTAGATAAAAAATACTTTATCCCAATGACAAGAAATATTCCTGCTTTTCCTGATCATCCTCTTAGCCCGGGAGATAAATGGAGCGGCAAAGGGGAGGAAGTCCATGACTTTAGAAAAGGTTTTAATATTTTAAACCCTTATGCTTTTCCGGTAAGTGTGGATTATCAATATCTTGGAAAAGATGAAACAGGCCTATATGATCTTATAAGCATAAAATACAGTGTTGATCATGAAACCAATTTTCCCAGAATTAATAACTTAAACTATTATCATCTTAAAAGAATAACAGGTTCTACTGATCAGATAATGAAATGGGATAACAAAAGAGGGCGTGCTCATAGTTATAACGAAGAGTTTATTTTTGTATTTGAACTTTTATCTGGCGAGACCATTAAATTTACAGGAATCGCAAAAGCAGAAGTTATTGAAGCTGAAGAACTTGATAAAGATAAAATTGCGGGAGAAGTTGAGAAGTCAATTAAAGATTCAGGCATTGAAGATGTATATGTGGAAAAAACAGATGAAGGTGTTAAAATAACAATTGAAGATATTCAATTCCTTCCTGACTCTACACAACTTGCAAGTAGAGAAGATGAAAAATTATCAAAAATAATTGAAATACTCCGTAATAGTCCAAATCACGATCTCCTTATAATAGGGCATACAGCTCTTGCCGGAACAACTGAAGGGAGAAAAGCGCTTTCAACTCAAAGAGCAAAAGCTGTTGCAGAGCGCATCCTTGCAGCAGGAGCAAGAACAGAGAGACAGATAATGATACAGGGAAAAGGGGCTGATGAACCTGTTGCAACAAATGAAACCGAAGAAGGGAAAAAGAAAAACAGAAGAGTTGAAATTATTATTCTTGAAAACTGATTTTAATATCAAAGCCTCATTTCTGCGCAGAGTAGAATGGGGCAAGCTCTAATTGCGAACAAAGGGTGTGCTTGAAATAAATTCCTTGGAAAAGATCAAACCTTCGGGAGATATAGAGATTTTATTAAATCAAGATTTAATTGATCGAAGTTTTTTATGATCAAGTCTGCAGCAGAAATGTCCTGCTTGCCCGAAGAAGGATTCTGGTAGCCTATACACTTCATTCCTGCTTTTTTTGCTGCTGTAACGCCGTTATATGAATCTTCAATAACAATGCATTTTGCCGGTTTTACATCAAGTTTAGCTGCTGTTTCAAGAAAGATATCAGGATCAGGTTTCCCGCGTTTAACCTGGAAACCACTTAGATAAACAGGAAAATATTGTAAAAGGTTTGATGCTTCAAGAACTGTTTTTATAAGATCCGGATGGGAAGAAGATGCAACTGCTGTTTTAAGCCTCTCTTTTTTTATTTCTTCGATAAGTTTCTTAACACCCACAATAGGGGGGATCTCTCCCACATTCCTAAAGTAGTTGACCCGGAATATTGTATCTTCTTCTACAAGTTTTGAAACAGGTTTTTCAAGATGATATTTTATCTTTATCCTTTCCCACATCTTGTCCATTGCAAGCCCGACAAAAGAATGGATTTCTTCTTCCTGAATGGATATTCCAATTTTTTCCAGAATAAGTTTTTCTGCTTCAAAATGATATATTTCGCTATCGACAAGGACTCCATCCATGTCAAAAATAACAGCCTGGATCATATCCATATTTCTTTAAAGCTGTGTGTTTTTTCGCAATATTTGCATTTAAATTTATCATCTGTTATTCTGATAAATTCCGCAGGTACATTTTCTCCCTGCGAACTGTGGCTTATACAGTCGCTATTTTTACAACAAATATTTGGAAAATTATAAATTTTAGGTGGCATGGTGAGTTTAAGTTTTTTTACAACTTTTTTATCTGTGACTACATTTACAGTGCAGCCTGGAGCAAGAGCTGCGATTTGTTTGAGTTTTTTTACTCCTGGTTCTGTATATCCAGGTCTGAAAATTATCCCTTTCATTTTATCAGGCTCTGTCCGTGATCTGCTTATCCATTCTCCGCCCTTTCCATAAAGGTCAAGAACACGGATCATTCTTGCAAGGTGATCTCTTATATCTTCTTCTTTTTCTCCCCTGCATATATGATCTATCACAAGTCCATTTGATATTGGCTTGACCCCTTCAGCATAATCTTTTCTCATCTGGTCGCTCTTTACAGGAGCTTCTTTGATAAAATCTATTGCATCAGGAGTTTCTGTACTGCCTTTTGTTATACCTTTGAAATCAGTTCCTATTTTCCCTGCTATTAGACCAAGAAGGATTATTCTTATCAATTTCCCGTTGGCAGATTGATTTTCCCACCCATTCAATGGAGTTGCATCAAGAAATGTTGGAATTGTTGGATGAAGTTTATGCCTTGGAAGAGGGTGATAAAAAATAGTTCCCTCAGGAATTTTCTCAAGGAATTCTTTTCTAAATGTTATTTTATAACGAAGCTCTTCCTGTCTTTTTAATATTGCATCACCCATCCGCTCAAGCTGAGGTCGTGTAAAATACCACATTGGTGCTGTATCGTTACTTTCCATATATTTATCTATTGAGTCGAATATTTTTATTTCGAAACCATTGTTTTTCATTTTGTTTATATAATATTCAGGCATTCCAATCTCAGGAGGAGCAATCAGATCAACCTTTACTTTTTTAAATATTGAAAGACCATCTGCTTTTGAATGGATAGTTCTGCCGTGAAACAGATCACCTACAAGAGCTATGTGTATTTTTTCTCTGCTCCAATTCGCTCTTTCAAGAAAAGTAAACTCATCTAGAAGTTCCTGAGTAGGATGCTCATGCTTCCCATCTCCTGCATTTATAAAAGCAGGGATTTGCTTCATCTTGTTCCGCTGAGCATAAAATTTTCCATTTTCTTCAAGCCATCTGCATAGCCCTTCCTGTCTGCTTCTTACTATAAAGATAAGGTTGTCATATCCGCAAAGTGTGTTGAATGTATCTGCAAAGCTTTCACTTTTATTTATGGAAGAATGATCTGCTTCAAGGTGATTGAGTTTTACCTTGTGGAATGCTGCAGCATTTTTAAAAGATTCTTTTGTCCTTGTTGAGTCTTCTATAAAAACTTCATATATACCAAAATCACTGTCATTGATCCTGAATTTTTCAAGTGCATCCAGATTATTTTCTGTTATATCTTTTTTAAGTTCTTTTGTTTTCTCAAAAAGATAAAGCCTTTCATCAAGTGAAAGATCATCTATTACTGTAAGGCTTCTTCCTCTGAATGGATTATCCATCATCTCCCTCCCTAATTTTGCAAAAAAAATGCCGGCTTGAGCCGACATTTTGTCATAAAAATATAAATACTTTTGCAAGAAAAAAGTAGTTTAGTTGAAAAATTAAAAAAATATCTCATAAATCAGTTAATAATATATTATAATAAAATGATTGTCGAGTAAATATTCAAACTTGTATTTAGCAAGTGATAATTTTACTTTTAAGATAATAAGGGTCAATTAAATCACCCATTAGCAGAAAAGAGAGGATTTCTTATGAAAAACAATTTTAGGCTTTTTAGAATTATATTCTTGGCAGCAATTCTTATGCTTATGGCATTTTCCTGCGCAGACTCTGGCAGCAGCGGAGGCGGTGGAGAAGGTGGTGGATTTGGAGGAGGTGGTGGTCGGGGTACATCGACTAACCCATTTTTAGTTTCAAATATTGCAACTCTGCAAAAGATTGGAAGCGATACAGATGGCTGGACACTCTCTGCTTTCTACAGGCAAACTGCAGATATTAACCTTAACAGCATATCCAACTGGGTCCCAATAGGAACAGAGGCAGATCCATTTAGAGGTACCTATGATGGAAATGATAAAACTATTTCGAATCTTAAAATCAATAGAAATCTAGATGACCAAGGTTTGTTTGGATTTACCGCTGCAAGCGCAGTATTAAAAAATATTAAGCTAGATAATGTAAATACTACAGGCAAAGATAATATCGGCGGAGTAGTGGGTAGAAATTTTGGTAAAGTACAAAACAGCTCAGTATCTGGTACTGTCAAAGGAAATATGGAAATTGGCGGAATAGCAGGAATCAACAGGCTCAGTGCCGGCATAATAGAAGACTGCTTTTTTATATCAGGTACCATTATCAGCACCGGTGATTGGGATGCAGGCGGAATAGCAGGAAGCAATAGCGGTGGATTGATACAAAGATGTCATGTTACAGGAAATGTTAATGCTAATGATGGCGCCGGAGGAGTGGCTGGAGGTCAAACTAGGGGAGCAGTAATGCGAGAGTGCTCTTTCACCATTGGTACTGTCACTGTTTCTGGTACTGCCGGTGGCTTGGTAGCATGGAATGGCTCAGGCGCAACCAGCGATTATACTCCCGGCATAATAGAAAACTGCTATGCCAGTGGCAATGTTAGCGGAAATATTGTTGGAGGAATAGCTGGGCGTAATCAGAATAATGGAAGTATAATAGAAAACAGCTATTATGCCGGAGGAAGACTGGAAGGTAATACTGTCGGCGGAATAGCTGGGCGAAACAGGATGAATGGCTTAGTACGAAACTGCTATTCTCTTGCAGGAACATTGGATGGTAGTTTTTATGTCGGCGGAATAGTTGGGAATAATTATTACAACAGCGAAGGTAGCGAAAGTGGTGCTGGAATAGTAGAAAACTGTTATTCTACCATAAATATTACCGGAGGTAATACTACTGGTGGAGTGGTAGGGAACAATTATGCAAGTACAGTAAAAAACTGTTATTCTACTGGTAATATTTCTAACGTTAGTT